>DASTHJ010000139.1:0-7037 GCA_035718265.1 Steroidobacteraceae bacterium
GCGTCGTTCTTCTGCTCGATCTGGCGCGCGCCGCGCAGCGCCAACACGCCTTTTTCCGCGGTGATTTCGATGTCGCCGGGCTTCACGCCGGGCAGGTCCGCGCGCAGCACGAACTGCTTCGGCTCTTCGTGGATGTCGACCGCGGGCGTCCAGGACGCGACCGGGGCGGCGGAATCGAAGGTCTGGTCGAGCTCGCGGCGCAGACGATTCAGCAGGCTCCACGGCTCGTAACGCACGACAGTCATGTTCATCTCTCCTTCAAGTGGTCGGGGCTAACTACCCGGGAGCGTCTCCCGGCGATTTGCATGGCCGTGATCTGCGGACCCGCCGCAGCGATTCAAGTGGCTTGAAAATGGCCGTTCCGGGCCGATCTCGGGACGTCTTTCGCGGCCGCTTTCCGGCCCTGTGGATACCCGCTCCAGCAAGCTGTGGATGGTTTGTTCGTAACGGGTGAGGAGGCGGTGGACACAAGTTATTGTGTCGGGCCCGATTCCTGCAGCGGGTAAGAAACCCCCGTATTGACAGCGACTCCCGCAGCGCGAAATGGTGTAAGCAATTGAATTTCAAAACGTTTGCGCGCTGCGATTATGTCAGCGATGTTTCTTGACGCGCCGTTTTCACGATTTTAGGCTCTCTCCCCGAACACAAGATGTTGTGTCACGACATCTTGGTGGCTGGGGAGCCGGGGAGCGGAAATGGGGGCCGTCTGACAGCGGCCTCTCACATAAAGACGCAATGACCTGCAAGAACTGCAGGCAGCGGGTCTGTCTTTTCTCCGGTTCGGGCTTTGAGGTCGGCAAGCAGTCCGAAGAACTTCGGGGGACAGGTACCCATCCATGAATAGCGTGGTCAAAATCGAGCACAAAGACGTCGATGCGATTCCTTTCCAGGAAGCGTCGCTCGACATCTGGGACAAGAAATACCGCTTGTCCGCCAAGGACGGCACGCCCGTCGACAAAACCATGGACGACACGTACAAGCGTGTCGCCCGTGCGCTGGCCGACGTGGAGCACGAGTCGGTACGCGAACACTGGTATGAGCGTTTCGTCTGGGCCTTGCGCCGCGGCGCCATCCCCGCCGGGCGCGTCACCTCCAACGCCGGGGCCCTCGAGCACAAGCCGGCCACCTCCACGATCAATTGCACGGTGTCCGGGACCATCGGCGATTCGATGGACGACATCCTCAACAAGGTGCACGAGGCGGGCCTGACTCTGAAGGCCGGGTGCGGCATCGGCTACGAGTTCTCGACGCTGCGTCCGCGCGGCGCGTATGTCTCCGGGGCGGGCGCGTACACCTCCGGGCCGCTGTCCTTCATGGATATCTACGACAAGATGTGCTTCACGGTGTCCTCGGCCGGCGGCCGGCGCGGCGCGCAGATGGGCACGTTCGACGTCGGCCACCCGGACGCCATGGAGTTCATCCGTGCGAAGCGCGAGAACGGCCGGCTGCGGCAGTTCAATCTCTCGCTGCTGGTCACCGACGAGTTCATGAAGGCGGTGCGCGAGGACAAGGAGTGGCACCTGGCTTTCCCGTTGCTGCGCAAGGAATACGACCCCGAGCAGCACAAGCTCGACGGCCCCGGTTACATCTGGCGCGAGTGGCCCAACTCCCAGAACTACGTGTCGCGCGACGACGGCCTGGTCTGCTGCAAGATCTACAAGACGCTGCCGGCACGTCGCATGTGGGACGTGATCATGACGTCCACCTACGATTTCGCCGAGCCCGGGTTCATCCTGATCGACGCGGTCAACGAGATGAACAACAACTGGTGGTGCGAGAACATCCGCGCGACCAACCCGTGCGTGCCGGCCGACACCTGGGTACAGACCAGCGAGGGACCACGCCAGGTGGCCGAGCTCATCGGCCGGCAGTTCCAGGCGCGTGTCGATGGCACGGACCACCAGAGCAGCGCCGCGGGTTTCTTCCGCACGGCCGTCAAGCCGCTGGTCAGCCTGACGACCACCGAAGGATTCTCGCTGCGCCTGACCTCGGATCACCGCGTGCGTCGCGTTTCGACGCTGACGCGCTGGCGGCTCGCCACCGAGTGGTGCGCGGCCGGCGACCTCAGGCCCGGCGACAAGGTGTTGCTGCAGGACCATCGCCAGGGCTCTGCGTGGAGCGGCCAGTACGGCACGCACGAGGGTTACCTGATGGGCCTGCTGGTCGGTGACGGTCACATCACCGAGTCCGGCGCGGAGCTGTGCGTGTGGGCACGCCACGCCGTCGGCAACAGCGACGTGGGCATGGGCGGTCCGAACTCCGTCATGGCCGCGGCGCTCGATTCGGCGCGGCGCTTCAATGCCGAGTTCAGTGGCTGGCGCGAAGTGGGCCGCCGCGGGGAATTCCGCCTCGGCATGTCCGCGATCAGCGATCTGGCGCACGAGCTCGGCCTGCGGCCGGGTCGCCAGACCATCACGCCCGCCATCGAGCGGGGCTCGAGCGAGTTCTACCGCGGCTTCCTGCGCGGCCTGTTCGATTCCGAGGGCAGCGTGCAGGGTACGCAGGCGAAGGGCGTGTCGATCCGGCTCGGCCGCTCCGACACCTCGATGCTCGAGGGCGTGCAGCGCATGCTGCTGCGTGTCGGCATCGCCTCGACCATCTACCGCAATCGCGCGCAGCCGGGCCTGGTGATCACCGGCGAGAACGTCGCCCGGTTCCACGAGGTGGTGGGCTTCTCGGACACCGTGAAGCGTTCGCGCCTCACCAACCTGCTGGGGGCTTACAAGCGCACGCTGAATCGCGAGCGTTTCGTGGCGACCGTGGACAGCATCCGTGCGGACGGCTTCGAGGACGTCTACGACGTACAGATCCCGGGCATCAACGAGTTCGACGCCAACGGCCTGCACGCGCACAACTGCGGCGAGCAGCCGTTGCCGCCCTATGGTTCGTGCCTGCTCGGCTCCGTGAACCTGACGCGCTTCGTCAAGAATGCGTTCACCGACTTCGCCGAGTTCGACTGGAACGAGTACCGCGAAGTCGTCAAGGTGTTCACGCGCATGCTCGACAACGTGGTCGAGATCAACGGCCTGCCGCTGCCGCAGCAGCGCGACGAGATCATGCGCAAGCGCCGCCACGGCATGGGATTCCTCGGCCTGGGTTCCACGATCACCTGCCTCGGCATGAAGTACGGCGCCGAGGATTCCATCAAGTTCACCGAGGACGTGGCGCGCGAGATGGCGGTGGCGGGCTGGGAGGCGGCGCTCGACCTCGCGAAGGAGAAGGGCCCCGCGCCCATCATGAAGGAGGAGTTCACGGTCACCGCCGAGATGCTGCGCAAGCGTCCCGAGATGGTGAAGGACGGCTGGAAGATCGGCGACCTGATCCCCGGCCGCATCCTGCACGCACGCTACAGCCGTTACATGCAGCGCATCGCCGAAACCGCGCCGTGGCTCGTGGACCAGCTCGCCAACATCGGCGCGCGCTTCACGCACCACACCTCGATCGCGCCCACCGGCACGATCTCGCTGTCACTCGCGAACAACGCCAGCAATGGAATAGAGCCTTCGTTCGCCCACCACTATTTCCGGAACGTCATCCGCCCCGGCAAGAAAACGAAGGAGAAAGTCGATGTCTTCTCATTCGAGCTGCTGGCCTATCGCGAGCTCATCAATCCGCGTGCGATGCCGAATGCAACGAGCCAGGCCGAGCAGCTGCCGGGCTATTTCACCACGGCAGACGACATCACTCCGAAGGAGCACGTCGACATCCAGGCAGCAGCGCAGAAGTGGGTGGACAGCTCCATCTCAAAGACTGCGAACGTGCCTACGGATTACCAGTACGAGAGCTTCAAGGACATCTACCTGTACGCCCACGAGAAGGGGCTGAAGGGCTGCACCACGTTCCGCTTCAACCCGGAAGCGTTCCAGGGCGTGCTGGTCAAGGAAGACGACCTCAAGAACACCACCTACGTATTCACGCTCGAGGACGGCACCGAGATCTCGGCGAAGGGCGACGAGGAGATCGAGTACGACGGCGAGAAGCACACCGCCGCGAATCTCTTCGACGCATTGAAGGAAGGTTATTACGGCAAGTTCTAGTGCGCTCGTGCTGGAAGAACTGCCGGAGGAAATGAACATGGCTGCCATCAAGATCGACAAGAAGATCGCCAAGTACCGCGTGCACAAACCGGTCGACCCGGCGGCGAGCCCCGCAGCCGCCGACGTGGTCAGGCTCGAGCCCTCGGTCGAGATGACCAAGGACAAGGACGGGCGCGCGGCCAAGGTCATCCGCATGACCGAGGAAGTGCAGCGCCCCGAGCTGCTGATCGGCGCGACCTACAAGATCAAGACGCCGGTCTCGGACCACGCGATGTACGTGACCATC
The DNA here is from genome assembly GCA_035718265.1 of Steroidobacteraceae bacterium. Classification (GTDB taxonomy): domain Bacteria; phylum Pseudomonadota; class Gammaproteobacteria; order Steroidobacterales; family Steroidobacteraceae; genus CADEED01. The sequence continues at coordinate 4,324 of DASTHJ010000139.1, forward strand.
AACGACATCGTGCTCAACGAGGGCACGCCGTACGAACAGCGACGGCCCTTCGAGATCTTCATCAATTCGAAGAACCTCGACCACTTCCAGTGGATCGTCGCCCTGACGCGCATCATCTCGGCGGTGTTCCGCAAGGGCGGCGACGTCACGTTCCTGGTCGACGAGCTGAAGGCCGTGTTCGATCCGCGCGGCGGATACTGGCAGGCGGGCGGCAAGTTCATGCCGTCGATCATCGCCGAGCTGGGATACGTCATCGAGAAGCACCTGCAGACCATCGGCCTGCTCAAGAAGCAGGAGCTCGACGAGACCGCGCAGAAGATCATCGCCGAGAAGAAGGCGGAGTTCGAGGAACGGACCAGGCAGACCGACGCATTCGCCAAGTCGCATTTCCCGGAAGGGGCGCAGCTGTGCCAGAAGTGCAGCACCGCCGCGGTCGTCATGATGGACGGCTGCATGACCTGCCTGAACTGCGGCGACTCGAAGTGTGGCTGAGTAGTTAGGGATCCGCGGGGAGGCCTTTTACGCGTACTTGCGCCGGGTTCCCCGCCCGGTTCGAAGATCCCGGATGGGACTGTGGTACGCGCCTTTACAAGGCAGTCGCGAGACTGCCTTGTTTTTCATCGCGCCGCGTGCGCCGCCACCGGTGTCGGCGGACGCCGGCAGGCATCGCCTGCCGGCCACGCGGCCCGGTCGCGGCCGGCGCCGACGCGCGCCGCGGAATGTGGCGGATGTCGCCGCGCGCCGCGATTTCCCACACTGCGCCATCCAGACTTCCCACGGAGCGCACATGCACAGGCCCGGATTCAAGATCGCCGCCATGGCAACGACCCTGCTGCTCACCGCACTGGCACATGCCGGGGCACCCACGTCCAACAAGTGGCGCATCGAGCTCGACGGCCAGGCGCTGACCGACGGCAACCTGCAGTTCCGCGTGACGCCGCGCCAGGGCGAGCCGATCGACGTGGTCGCGAACATCCGCAGCGGTCGCGCGGAGAACAACGTCGCGCGGGACGTGCGCGATGCGTTCGCCGCGAAGCTGGATCCGCAGCGCTACAGCGTCGAAGTCGATGACGGCGAGGACATCCTGATCAAGAAGAAGGATGGCCAGCCGGACTTCGCGCTGGAATTCATCGAATCGAACGTGCGCAACGTGAACATCAAGGTCGAGGGCGAATAGGCCCGCGACCCGAGCGACAAGGCGCCCCGGAATCTGCCGGGGCGCGCCGGCCAGGAGGACAGCCATGCGCGTCCGAGCCTTCCATTGGATAGCCGTCCTGGTGGCGACATCCACGTTCGCGGCGGCTGCGCCGCCGCTCGCCGGCGTGTGGAACATCGCCGCGAGCGGCACGGCGGCCTCGAGCGGTGACCTCGAGTTCCGCGTCACGCCGGCCGACGGCACCGACCCGGTGAGCGTCACCGTGCCGGTGATCGCCGGCGCCAGCGAAGACCAGGTGGCGCGCACGATCCGGCGCACGCTGGGCTCGCAGCTGCGGCGCGACCGCTATCGCGTCGAGCTGGGCGAGGCGGGCAACGTGCTGCTCAGCGATCCGCGCGGCCGACCCAGCTTCTCGGTGGAGCTGGTCGATTCGGGCATCGACAACCTGCGCATCGCGGTGCAGAGCGTGACGCCTGCGGCCGCGCCGACCGTGCCGATGCAATCGGCGCCGGCCGAGGCGCCGCCGGTCAATCCGCCTGCCAACACCGTGCCCGGCAATGCCGCACCACCGGCGGACACCCAGCCGCCGGATCCGATCACGCCGCCGCCGCGCGTGCCGAGCGGCAACGTGCCGGTTCCGTCGCCGGGACCGGCCACCCGCGCGCCATCGCCGGCCATCCCGGTGCCGGATCCGATCCGCGTGCCCGCGCCGGCACCGGCGGTGCCTGCACCGCAAACACCGGCCGATCCGGATGGCACTCCGCCGCCACCGCCGTCCACGCCGCCGGGGGAATCCGCGCCTCCGCCAGGATCCATGCCGCCACCGGAACCAGGCTCGCAGGGCGAGCCCGGCGGTGCGGGTGAAGTGGCGATCGCACCGGCTGGTAGCTAGGCGAGGCGGCGGCGCGGGCCATCACGCGCGCATGCCGCCGACCGGTACTCCGCGCTGGCCCTGCTAAAAACATCGGCCTAAGCTCGGCGCCATGGAACAGCTCACCGAGAAGGTCTACGAGTGCACGCTCGCCGTCGAAGCGCACATGATCTGCGACCTGCTGGCGCGGGCCGGCATCTCGGCGCGCGTCGATGGCGAGTTCCTGCAGGGCGCGGCCGGCGAGCTGCCGTTGGGCAACACGGCCAGGGTGCGCGTCGATCCGTCGCGCGCGGCCGAGGCCCGCGAGGTCATCGCCGACTGGGAGAAGCTGCAGGCCGCGGAGCCCGCCGGGTCGCCCGTGGCGCAGCGCTCGCGCTTCAGTTCTCCGCTGTGGTTCCTGGCGGGCCTCATCGTGGGCGCGGCCCTGATGGCATTCGCCTTCCGGAACTCGCGCACCGACAGTGACCAGTACGATCGCAATCACGATGGCCGCGTCGACGCGCGCTGGAGTTTCGATTTCAGCGGAGCGGCGAACCGTTACGAGGAAGACAACGATTTCGACGGCCGATTCGAATGGCAGGTCGATGCCGACGACGGCCTGTTCACGCGCGCCGTGCTCGACGCGGATTTCGACGGACGGCCGGAGCGGGTGGCACGTTATGAGAACGGCCTGCTCTCGAGCCTGGA
>DASTHJ010000140.1:0-2169 GCA_035718265.1 Steroidobacteraceae bacterium
TGGCGAGCTTCGCCAGCATGTCGAGCACGCGCCGGGTCAGCGCCCCGCGCATGGCTTCGACTTCGCTGTCGGTCTGCAGCAGCTCGCGCGAGACGTTCAGCGGCAGGTCGGCCGAATCGAGCACGCCCTTGGCGAACCTGAGGTACAGCGGCAGGAACTGCTCGGCGTCGTCCATGATGAACACGCGTCGCACGTACAGCTTCAGGCCGCGCGCCCCGTCGCGCTGCCAGAGATCGAACGGTGCGGACGACGGGATGTAGATCAGGCTGGTGTAGTCGCGCTTGCCCTCGACGCGGTTGTGCGACCAGGTGAGCGGCTCGCCGGAATCGTGCGCGAGGTGCCGGTAGAACTCGATGTACTCCTCGTCCTTGATCTCGGACTTCGGCCGCGCCCACAGCGCCGTGCCGCGGTTGACGGCTTCGTATTCGAGCGTCGCGGCTCCTTCCTTGGGCATGCGCACCGGGAAGGCGATGTGGTCCGAGTAGCGGTGCACCAGGGACCGCAGGCGCCAGGCGTCCAGGAACTCCTTCGCATCCTCCTTGAGGTGCAGCACGATGGTCGTGCCGCGCGCCTCGCGGTCGATGGTCTCCACGGTGAACTCGCCATCGGCGCGCGATTCCCAGCGTACGCCTTCTCCGGCGGCGAGGCCGGCGCGGCGCGTCAGCACCTCGACGCGCTCGGCCACGATGAATGCCGAATAGAAGCCCACCCCGAACTGGCCGATCAGCGTGGAGTCCTTCTGCTGGTCGCCGGAGAGCTTCTTGAAGAATTCCGCCGTGCCCGAGCGGGCAATCGTGCCCAGGTGCGCGATGGCCTCGTCGCGACTCATGCCAATGCCGTTGTCACGGATGCTGAGCGTGCCCTTGTCCTTGTCGGCTTCGATCCAGACGGCGAGTTCGGTATCCCCGGCCATCAGCTCCGGGCGGCTGAGCGCTTCGAAGCGCAGCTTGTCGTTGGCGTCGGAGGCGTTCGAAATCAGCTCACGCAGGAAGATCTCCCGGTGGCTGTACAACGAATGGATCATGAGCTTCAGCAGCTCACGGACTTCGGCTTGAAACCCCAGGGTTTCCTTGTGCGAGGTACTCATGGCGCCGCGAGACTGCGGGCGCCGGTTTCGAAATTCAAGAGGGGGAGTTGGCGCTCAGCGCTTGCGCACCGAGTTCCAGAACGCCAGGGCGGTGTTCCGGAACATGTAACGGCTGGTGCCCACGAGGTCGTCGATTTCGTCCCAGAGCAGCAGCAGGCGTTCCATGGGGCGCATCGTAGAAACATGCCCGCGGATTCACTGTGCCCGGAGTCACAGTCGATTCCCGACGTGGTTGCGGGCGTGGCACCGCATGGCTAGTCTTTCGATTGCCTCACATCAGAACCACATTCTGACAAACAGAATGGAAGCCACATGCAGCGCATCGTCGTCCTCAATCCTAAAGGTGGCTCTGGCAAGACGACGCTCGCGATCAATCTCGCGGCGTACTTCGCCGCCCGTGGGGACAGCACGCTGCTGATCGACCGCGACCCGCAGGGCTCGGCGACGCGCTGGCTGCGCAAGCGCAAGGTGCCGCAACCCGTCATCAACGGCATCGCCACGTTCGAGCGCGATTCGCGCACCACGATGAGCTGGCAGATGCGCGTGCCCGAGGGCACGCAGAAGATCATCGTCGACAGCCCGGCCGCGGTGGAGGCCCGCAGCCTGCCGGAGCTGACGCGCGACGCGAACAAGGTCATCGTGCCGGTCCTGCCCTCCGACATCGACATCCACGCCGCCTCGCGCTGCATCGCCGACCTGCTGCTGGTCGCCAAGATCAAGCGCACCGAGAACCGCATCGGCGTGGTGGCGAACCGCGTGCGCAAGAACACGCTGATGTTCCAGGCACTGATGCGCTTCCTCGAGAAGCTCGACATCCCGGTCATCGCGACCATCCGCGACTCGCAGAACTACGTGCGCGCCGCCGAGCAGGGTGTCGGCATCCACGAGATGAAGGCGTACACCGTCAGGGAAGACGTGTCCCAGTGGGAGACGCTGCTGGCATGGCTCGAGCCGGAACGGGTACTGGCCGAGCAGCCGGTGCCGCTGCAGGAACAACCGGCGCCCGAAGTCATCCCGGCCGCGGATTTAAGAGGTGCCGGGTGAGAGAAGTGGGGATTAGCTTTGCGGGTCGTCTGGTGGCC
>DASTHJ010000141.1:0-2918 GCA_035718265.1 Steroidobacteraceae bacterium
CCCGGCACCTCGAGCATGGGCCACGAGTTCCTCGACGCCTATCACGCCACCGGCGACGAGTACTACTACCGTGCCGCCGAGCAGGTCGGCGATGCGCTGATCTGGGGCCAGCATCCGAGCGGCGGCTGGAACTACGTGGTCGATTTCGCGGGCGACCGCAGCCTGCGCGACTGGTACGACACGGTCGGGCGCAATGCCTGGCGTCTCGAGGAATTCCAGCACTACTACGGCAACGCGACTTTCGACGACCAGGTCTCGACGGACGCGGCCACGTTCCTGCTGCGGCTGTACAGCGAAAAGCTCGATCCGCGCTACAAGCCGGCGGTCGAGCGCGCCATCCAGTTCGTGCTCGACAGCCAGTACCCGATCGGTGCCTGGCCGCAGCGCTACCCGTTGAGCCACGAGTTCTCCAAGCACGGCCTGGCCGACTACACCTCTTATTACACGTTCAACGACGACGTGGCCTGGGAGAACGTCTCCTTCCTGATCCAGTGCTACCAGGTGCTGGGCGAGCAGCGCCTGCTCGATCCCATCCGGCGCGGCATGAACTTCTTCCTGCTCGCGCAGCAGGGTGCGCCGAACCCGGGCTGGGCCTTGCAGTACACGCCGGACCTGAAGCCCGCGGCGGCGCGCACCTATGAACCGCGGGCGCTGGCCACGCACACCACGGCGGCCAATACCAATCACCTGATCACTTTCTACGAGCTCACCGGCGATGCGCGTTTCCTGGCGCGCGTGCCCGAGGCCATCGACTGGCTCGAGCGCGTCAAACTACCCAAGCCGGATGCCTCCGGGCGCACCCATCCGACCTTCATCGAGCCGGGCACCAACCGGCCGCTGTACGTGCACCGGCGCGGCTCGAACGTGGTCAACGGCGAGTACTACGTCGACTACGATCCGAGGCGGCCGATCGGCCACTACTCGCCGACGCGACGCATCGACACGGCCGCGCTGCGCAAGCGCTACGACGAGGCGCGCAAGGCCGACGTGCGGGCGCTGCTTGCGGCATCGCCGCTGGCCCCGGGCTCGGGGCTCGCCGAACTGCCGCGCTACTTCGCCGAGCGCTACGCGCCGCCCGCCGACAAGGATCTCGCCGCGCAGGTGCGCGCCTCGCTCGCGGCGCTGAACGAGGCCGGCTTCTGGCCCGCGCCGCTGCCGCAGACCAGCCATCCGTACAAGGGGCCGGGCAGCAGGAGCGTGGCGCCGGGCGACTTCGCGGGCACGTACGTCGGTGACGACAGCGACACTTCGCCGTACCCCGACACCGCCCGCACCATGACGATCTCGACGCAGGAATACCTGCGCAACATGAACATCCTGATCCGCTCGCTGGCCAGGGAGGGGCGGCGCTTCATTCCCGAGGATCCGACCGCGGGCGAGGCGCGCTGATCCGTTTCAATTACGGGAATTGGTGCCCGGCACCACCGCGGTAGTCCTCTAACTACTTTGGCGGGGCATGGCGTCCCACGGATGCTGCGGCGCGATTGCGCCCGTATTCCGAACGGGAGAGTCGGCGTTCTCCCGTGGCGACCACGCCGGCTGCCGCCATCGGGGAATGTGCAGGGGGCACATCGCGCGCGACGATGTGCGCCATGTACTCAGGGAGTCTCCGCAAGTTCCTCAGCAGGCTGATCGCCGCGGCGATGCTCGTGGCCGGCGCGTCGCCGGCGCTGGCCGACGGGCAGTTCTACGGCCTGATGCGCGAGCGTGACCTGACGCCCTTCGGTTTCATGCGCCTGGACATGCGACCGGCGCACGCGGTTTCGACGGAGCCCGGTAGTTGGGCCATCGAGACCGACGTGGCGTTCCAGAACACCTGGGCGCTGAGCCCCGAGGTGGAGAAGTACCTGGTGAGTCTCGAGCCCACCGGCCGTCGCAAGCTCGGGCCCGAGGAGGTGCAGGCCATCCGTGACCTGCCCGGCGAGAACTACCTGGTCGACCTCGAAGCGGCGGTCTACGACGTCACCGTGCACTACAAGCTCGCGCCGAACTGGAGCGCGTACGCCATCGTGAGCGGCGTGTCGTTCCGCGGCGGCTTCATGGACGACACCATCGAACAATTCCACGACACCTTCGGCTTCAGCACGTTCGGCCGGCCGGCGCTGGCGCGCAACCGCGTCAACACCATCTTCGACCTGAAGGGCACAGAGTACGTCAGCGTCGACACCAAGCCGTCGGGCGGCCTGCTCGATCCGGTGTTCGGCGCGCGCTATTCCTCGCCGCAGCGCTTGCGTGGCTGGAACTTCTCGCTCGAAGGCGCGGTGAAGCTGCCGGTGGCCGGGCAGCGCGATTTCCTCTCGACCGGACGCGTCGACTACGGCGTGCAGGCCTCGGCACAGCGGCGCGGCGCACGCCAGGCGTTCTACGTGGACGTCGCCGCGGTGTGGTACGGCGGCGGCCAGTCCCCCGCGCCGCGCGAGCGACAGCTGGTGCCGACGCTGGTGCTGGGCTACGAGCTGCGCCTGACGGATCGCACCAACGTGAACCTGCAGGGCTACATGAGCCCGAGCCTGTACTCGCGCCGCGAGACCGACCTGCACGAGCTGCGCGCCAACAAGTACCAGGCGACGCTCGGGTTGCGGCACCGCGTGGACAACCACGTGTGGACCATCGGCATCACCGAGAACCTGCAGAACATCAACAACACGCCGGACATCGGCTTCCAGGTGGGCTTTGCCTGGGTGCCGCGCATCGCGCGGCCGCGTCCCATCTGGTGACTACAGGTACCGGAGCAGCCACTGCCGGATCTGCTCGCGCATGTCCGGCGTCTCCTGGTGACCGACGTCATAGCGCAGCAGCTTCCAGTGCTCGGGCGCGCCCGCGGCGGCGTACGCGGCCTCGAGGTTCGCGTCCACTTTCTCGAGGCCGGCCACCGGCGTCAGGTGATCCTGGTTGCCGGCCAGTGACAGGTGCGGTCG
>DASTHJ010000142.1:0-4168 GCA_035718265.1 Steroidobacteraceae bacterium
CTCCATCCTGTCGCTGCCCTATGCATTGCTCGCCGGCAGCGTGCCCTCGCGCAAGATGGGCGTGTACATGGGCATCTTCAATTTCTTCATCGTGATCCCGCAGCTGGTGATCGCCAGCGTGCTGGGCGTGCTGCTGCACACGTTCTTCGGCGGGCAGCCGATCTATGCGCTGCTGATCGGTGGCGTGAGTTTCTTCATCGCGGGACTGTGCGCGCTGCGGGTGAGGTGATGCGGCGGCAGGAAATCCTGATGATCCTGGCGGCGCTCGCGCTCGGCGGTGCGCTGTGGCTCGTCTTCAATCTGCATCCCGTCTGGTGGCTGGCCTGGATCGTGCCGGGGCTGGTGTTCGCCGTGGCGCTCTCCACGGAGGGCTGGACTTCGCGCGGGCTCGTGGCCATCGCCGCGCTGATCGGCGCCGCCAGCAACTATCGCTATCTGCTCTCGGTGATGCCGCTGCCCGCAGCGATGCTGGCACTGCTGCTGCAGACGCTGATGTGGGTCCTGATCCTTGGAATCGCGCGCCGCATCGTCAAGTCGTTCGAATCGGCTTGGACGGTACTGGCGCTGCCCGTGGTGGCGGTCGCCGTGGATACGTTGCTCGCGTATTTCACGCCGGACGGCAACTGGGGCAGCCTGGCGTACACGCAGGCCGGGATGCTGCCGATCGCGCAGCTCGCGGCGATCTTCGGCGTCGGCGGCGTACTGTTCCTGCTGATGCTGGGGAATTCGGCGCTGGCACTCGCGCTGGTGTACCGGCGGCGGCTGCCCGGCGCCCTGCCGATGTATGGCGTCACGCTGGCCGCGATCGCGCTGACCTGGGCATTCGGCGCGTGGCGCGTCGCGCATGCGGCGCCCGGAGAATCACTGACCTTCGGCATCGCCTCCGTGGACGACTACATCGAAGGGCAGGGTTCGCCGAATTCCCGCGAAGTGTGGGCGCAGTACGAGGCGCAGGTCGCGCAGCTCGCCGGCAGCGGTGCGAAGCTCGTGCTGCTGCCGGAGAAGATCGCGGTGCTGAAAACCCGCGATGCCGAGGCGCGCAAGGCGTGGCTCGCGCGCCTGGCGCGCGACAACCAGGTCTGGCTCGTCGCCGGGGTCGGCGTGGACGATGGCCGGCAGCGCCGCAACGAAGCCTGGTGGTTCGCGCCCGACGGACGACTGGTCACCAACTACCTGAAGCATTTCATGGCGCCGCCGGAACGCGAGTTCGTCGCCGGCCACGAATTCCCGGTCAACGACATCGCGGGCGTGCGCTACGGTGTCGCCATCTGCAAGGACATGCACTTCTCGCGCCTCGGGCGCAGCTTCGGCCGGCGCCACGCGCGCGTGATGCTGGTGCCCGCGTGGGACTTCGATCGCGACGCGGAAATGGCCGCCAACATGACACGCATGCGCGGCGTGGAGAGCGGCTTTGCCATCGTGCGGGCGGCGCGCGACGGACTGCTGACGATCTCGGACGCCTACGGTCGCGTGCTCGCCGTGGACCGCAGCACCAGGCTGCCCGGGACCACGCTGCTCGCGACCGTGGACATCGGCGCGCCGGTCGCGACCATCTACACGCGCATCGGCGATGCGCTCGGCTGGATCTGCGTGCTGGCCGCGATCGTGCTGATGCTGGTTGGTATCAGAAGGAGAAGACGCGACGGCGCGCCGGCGTGAATTCGCTGCGGGCAGGACGCGTTTCCGGGCGCCACCGCGCTACCCTGACTTGCGGACCACCAGGCGCGTCGGGATCACGGAATTGGTGGCCGCATCTCCGGCGATCTTGCGCAGCAGGGTCTCGACCAGCAGCTCGCCGGCGCGGCGCGTGTCCTGCATGACCGTGGTGAGCGGCGGGTTCGTGAGGCTGGCGGCCGGGATGTCGTCGAAGCCGACCACTGCCACGTCGCGCGGCACTTCGAGCCCGGCTTCCTGCAAGGCGCGCAACGCACCGATCGCGATCAGGTCGCTGGCCGCGACCACCGCGTCGAACCCGACGCCGCGGCGGCGCAGCTCGAGCGTCGCCTGGAAACCCGATTCCTCCGTGGTGATCGCGTCCACCTGCAGCGCCGAGGACATCGGCACGCGGCTTTCCATCAGCGCGCGCTCGTAGCCGCGGAAGCGATCGAAGAACTCCGGGTAGTGAGAGGTCGCGTGCCCGAGAAACGCGATGCGCTGCCGGCCCTGCGCGAGCAGGTGGCGCGTCACGTCATAACCGCCCTGCGCATTGTCGGATCCCACGGAAACGCCGGGCTCGCTGGTCAGCACCGGTCCCCAGCGCACGAAATGCGTGCCCTGCGCGACCAGCCGCTCGAGCTTCGGCTTGTATTCCTCGTAGTCGCCGTAGCCGAGCAGGATGATGCCGTCCGCCTTGCGGCTGTCCTCGTAATCCTGCTGCCAGTCCTTGGAGAGCTGCTGGAAGGAAATCAGCAGGTCGTAACCCTGGCGCGCCGAGGCGCGCGTGATCGAGCCCAGCATGGAGAGGAAGAACGGGTTGATCAGCGAATCGTCGGGCGTCGGGTCCTCGAACAGCAGCAGCGCCAGCGTGTTCGAATGCTGCGAGCGCAAGTTCGAGGCGTTCTTGTCGACGCGATAGTTGAGCTGCCGCGCGATCGCTTCGATGCGCTTGCGCGTCTCCAGGCTGACGACCGGGCTGCCACGCAATGCGCGCGACACGGTTGGTTGACTGACACCCGCGAGAAACGCGATGTCGAAGGAAGTCGGTTTGTCGGACATCGCCCCCTCTACGAGGAGTGGATGATGCCCAAGGGCGTGGACTAAAAGCTACCGGCGCAGGCCGATACGTCGGAGATGAGTCAAATCAACGCACTGCGAGTTGATTGAACGCCACACCATGGCCCGGCAGCTGCAAGGTACCGCTCCCATATCGGCCCTCGGGCAAACCGTGGCCGGTGATTGCCCGTCCCACGACGAGCTTCGGCAGCGCGACGCTGGCGACGCCCGAAGACAGGTTGAATGCGCACAGCACCGCGTCCTGCTCGTTGAAGCGGCGGAACGCGAGCACGGAATCCGTGGCTGCGAGGAATTCGATGTCGCCGCCGATCAGCAGCGGCTGCTGGCGCCGCCAGGCGAGCAGTCGCCGGAAGCCATGCAGCGCCGAGGAGGGATCGCGCTCCTGCGCCGCCACGGACATCTGCAGGTGCTGCGCCGGCACGGGCAACCACGGTTCGCCGCTCGAGAACCCGGCGCGCTCGTTGGAGTCCCACGGCATCGGCGTGCGACAGCCGTCGCGTCCCTTGAAGGAGGGCCAGAACGCGATGCCATAGGGATCGCGCAGCGCCTCGTAGGGAACCTCGGCCTCGCCGAGCCCGAGTTCCTCGCCCTGGAAGACGCACACCGAACCGCGCAGCGCGCAGACCAGTGCGGTGAGCTGCGTGGCGAAGTGCGGCAGCGGCGCGGCACCGCGGCCCCAGCGGCTGACGACGCGTTCGACGTCGTGATTCGAGATCGTCCAGCACGGCCAGCTCTCCGGCGCACGCGTGCGCAGCTGTTCGACGGTCTCGCGGATGTGCTGCGGCGAGCTCTCGTTGCTGAGCAGCTCGAACGAATAGGCCATGTGCAGCCTGCCGGGACGCGTGTACTCGGCCACCGTGACCGTGGAGTCGTCCGAGGAAATCTCGCCGAGCGCCATCGAGTCCGGGAATTCATCGAGCAGGCGCCGGATCTCCTCGAGGTACGGCAGCATCTCTGCCTGCGTGTTGTTGTAGCGGTGCCATTGATGGCCGTAGGGATTGTCGGCGTTGAAACCGCGTGCGCGGCGCTCATGCCTGGCGCGCGGTGGATTGTCGCGCAGCTGCGCGTCGTGGAAGCAGAAGTTGATCGCATCGAGGCGCAGGCCGTCGACGCCGCGCTCCAGCCAGAAACGCAGGTTGTCGAGCGAAGCGCGCCGCACGTCCGGATGGTGGAAATTGAGGTCGGGCTGGTTCTTCAGGAAGTTGTGCAGGTAGTACTGCCCACGACGCGGCTCCCAGGTCCACGCCACGCCGCCGAAGATCGACAGCCAGTTGTTGGGCGGCGAGCCGTCCGGGCGCGCGTCCGCCCACACGTACCAGTCAGCCTTGGGATTGTCGCGGCTCTGGCGGCTCTCGGCGAACCAGGCGTGCTGGTCGGACGTGTGGCTCAGCACCTGGTCGACGATGACCTTGAGGCCGAGGTCGTGCGCGCGCGC
>DASTHJ010000143.1:0-8993 GCA_035718265.1 Steroidobacteraceae bacterium
ACCATTGCCTTACGCATGTCGACTTTCCTCCCGGTTGACATAAGTAAAGCATAGCCCAACGGCCGGGGCTTTAAACCTGACGCTCGTCACGTTTTCAGGGACTTACGCCCTGCTCATCAAGTAGTCAGTCGGTAGTCAGTCTGATGGCGCGCGTACTCGATGAAGTAGTCGAGGGCCTCCAGATTGGCCATGGCCGCCCGGTTGGCGGCCTTTTCGACCGGTACCCCCATGAGGATCCGGCGCACCGGCACCTCCATTTTCTTGCCGGTCAGGGTGTACGGGATGGCCTTCACCTGGAAGATCCGGTCCGGCACGTGGCGCGGTGAGTATTGCTCGCGGATCTGCGCGCGGATCCGCGCCTCGATGTCCGCGGTGAGCGGCTGGTCTGCCTTGAGCTTCACGAACAGCGGCATGAAGAAGGCGCCGCCCGGCAGGTCGAGGTTCACGATGAGCGCGTCCTCGACTTCCGGCACGCCGAGCAGCGAGCGATAGATTTCCGCGGTGCCGATGCGCACGCCATGGCGGTTGAGCGTGGCATCGGAACGGCCCAGCACGAAGCACCCGCCGCGGGCATTCACGCGGAAGAAATCGCCGTGTCGCCACACGCCGGGCCACTGGTCGAAATACGATTCGCGGTAACGACTGCCGTCCGCATCGCCCCAGAATCCCGCCGGCATCGAGGGCAGCGGCTCGGTGAGCACCAGCTCGCCCACCTGGTCGACCACGGCCCTGCCCGCGTCGTCGAACGCATAGGCCGCGACTCCCAGCTGCCGCGCCTGGATCTCGCCGGCATGGATCGGCAGGTTCACGACGCCGCCGACCAGTCCCGAACACACGTCGGTGCCGCCGCTGCCGGAGTGCGTCCAGCAGTCCGCCTTCACGTTCTGGAAGAACCATTGCTGGCACTCGGCCGTGACCGGCGAGCCGGCGAGCACGATGGTCTCGAGCTTCTCGAGGCGATAGTTGTCCTGCGGCACGATGCCGGCTTTTTCGAGGATGGACTGGTAGGTGGGGCTGGCGCCGAACAGGTTGGCGCCGGTGTCGTCGGCCATCTTCCACAGCAGGTCGGGCGACGGCCAGGCCGGATTGCCGTCGTACAGCACCGGTACCGCGTTCATGATCAGCGAGCTCGACAGGAAGTTCCACATCATCCAGCCGGTGCTGGTGAAGAAGAACATGCGCTGCCGCGGATGCAGGTCCATGTGGAAATGGAACAGCTTCAGCTGCTCGAGCGTGATGCCGCCGTGGCAATGCACGATCGCCTTGGGAAGACCGGTGGTCCCCGAAGAGAACAGGATGAACAGCGGGTGGGCGAACGGCACCTGCTCGAACTGGAAGGATTCGCGGCCCGGGTCCGCGCCGGCGATGGCATCCGCCCAGAACTTCGAGCGCGGCGTGAGCGGCGTCAGGTCCGCCGGATCCAGGTACGGCAGGTGCACCACGTGCGCCAGGCTCGGCAGCCCTTCGATGATCTGGCGGATCTCCGCGCGCTTGTCGAACAGTTTGCCGCCGTAGCTGTAGCCGTCCACGCAGAACAGCAGTTTCGGCGCGAGCTGCGAGTAGCGGTCCAGCACGCCGCTCGCGCCGAAGTCCGGCCCGCAGCTCGACCACACGGCGCCGATGCTGGCCGTGGCGTACATCGCGATCAGCGCCTCGGGAACGTTCGGTAGATAGGCGACGACGCGGTCGCCCGGCGCGATGCCGAGCGCGCGCATCCAGGTGGCCAGCACCCTCACCTGCCGCGCGAACTCCGGCCAGCTCATGGCCGCGAGCGCGCGTCGCTCCGAGAGGTGCAGCAGCGCATCCTCGCCCGGCCGCTCGTGGCGCAGCGCGTGCGCGGCGTAGTTCAGCGTCGATCCCGGAAACCACTCGGCGCCGGGCATCTCGCGCCGCCCGAGCACCTTCTGCGGCGGCGTGCTGAATTGCAGGCCGCAGAAATCCACCATCGACTGCCAGAACGCCGGCAGGTCGGATACCGACCAGCGCCACAGCGACTCATAGTCTTCGAATCGAAGTCCTCGTTCGGCGAGAAAACGCAAATAGCGCGTGAGATGCGAGCGGGCGAGACGTTGCGGGCCGGGGGTCCAGAGCAGGTCTCCTTCCTGGATCTTCTTCATGCTTCAGCGGTCACCCATGTCATCGATGGTCTGCGGATCAGGAACAATACCAGTGCTCCGAGGAAGCACCAGCCGGCCAGAAAATAACATGTGCCGCCATAGCCGTAGCCGCGGTCGAACAGGAACCCGGCGATGTACGGCGCCAGCGCCGACAGCGTGGTGTTGATGGCGATCGCGATGCCCGACAACAGCGCGAACGCCTTGAGCCCGTAGTAGTTGCCCAGCACCGCCATCAGGCAGACGACGCCGCCGCCGAAACCGATGCCGAGGCAGGTGGCGAAGGCATTCACGATCCATGGCGAGCGGGCGTCGACCACCATCACGAGGCCCGCGCCGAAGAACACCATGAACACGGCCCAAAGGTAGCGCGGGTCGACGCGGTCGCCCAGCAACATGATGATGGCCTTGGCCAGCAGGCCGGTCCAGGTCATGGTGGCGAGCGCGCCGCGCGCCACGTCCACCGAGTGCCCGAGGTCCTGCAGGTGCACGATGCCGTGCGCCAGGAACAGCGTGTAGCCGCCGCTGCCGCCGACCAGCGAGAACACGATCAGCCAGTAGGCAGGCCGGCGCAGCGCATCGCGCGATTCCCACGGCGTCGCGGTGATGAAGGCCGGGCGCGGCCTGGACGGCGCGCTCGCGCCGGCTGCGCCTTCGCCGTCGGGCTGCAGGCCCATGTCTTCCGGCCGCTCGCGCACGAACGCCAGCGCGAGCAGGCCCGCGAGACCCGCCAGCACGACGATCACCCACCAGCCCGTGCGCCAGCTGCCGCCGGCATTCATGGCCCACGGAAGGATGTACTTCACGGCGAAGTAGCCACCGATCGCGCCCGAGGAATACAGGATGGACAGCGCCAGCGAGCGCCGCCGCACGAACCAGCGCGACACCGCCGTCTGGCTGGCGATGGCCGCGCCCGTGCACACGCCGCCGCCCACGACCAGCCCGAATCCCAGGTAGGCCGCGGCGCCCGAGTTGGCCACGGTGGCCATGAACGCCGCGCCCGCGACGTTCATCAGGCTGCCGGCGACCAGCGTGCGGCGCACGCCGAAGCGATTCACCGCCATGGCGACGACCGGGCCCGGCAGACCGGACATGATGATGTAGAACGTCGTGATGAGGCCGAGCGTCTCGCGTGAGAAACCAAGCTCCTTGGCCATCGCCGTGTTGATGACCGGCCCGCCGTAGGCCGGGAAGCCCAGGTTGAAGGCGAACACCAGCCACAGAACCCCTAACAGGATCCAGCCGTAGTACAGGGTCTTGTTCACCGTTTCGCTCCCCGGATCAGGTCGACCGCCTTCTCGGCGATCATGATGGTGGGCGCATTCGTGTTGCCGCCGACGATGGCCGGCATTATCGACGCATCGGCGATGCGCAAACCCGACAACCCGTGAACTCGCAACTGCCCATCCACCACCGCCTGGCCATCGACGCCCATGGCACAGGTGCCCACGGGGTGCATGGCGGTGCGCACGTTGGCCCGCAGCCAGGCATCGATGGCCGCGTCGTCGCGCACCTGCGGCCCGGGCGACAGCTCCTGCGCCACCAGGTCGGCCGCCGGCCGCGTGGCAAAGAAGCGGCGCACAAACTTGACGATCTCCCGCAGCCCCTCGCGGTCGGCCTCGGCCTGCAGCAGGTTGAGCTGGATGCGCGGTTTGTCGCGCGGATCCGCCGAGCGCAGCGACACCCTGCCGCGGCTGCGCGGATGCAGCAGCACGCAGGAGTTGGACAGCGTGTGTCCCCAACCTTTGCGCCAGCCCGGAAACCAGGGTCGCGCGAAGATCGACACCGGCGCCACCAGCATCTGCAGGTCCGGCCGGTCGAGATGCGGCGCGGTGCGCACCAGGCCCTGGGCCGAGATCGGCGAACGCGCGACCACGCCGTTGCGGAACATCTTCCATTGCAGCAGCGAGAGCAGCAGCCGGTCCAGCCGCAGCTCGCGATCGAAGCAGAACGCGCCGCGCGCCGCGTAGTCCACGCTCAGCGACTGGTGATCCTGCAGGTTCGCGCCCACGCCGGGCAGTGCCTGCCGCACGCGGATGCCGTGCGGCTCGAGATCGCGCGGCTCGCCGATGCCGGAGAGTTGCAGCAACTGCGGTGAGCCGAAGGCGCCGGCGGCCAGGATCACTTCGCGTTCGCAGCGGATCTCGGTGATCGCATGTTTCGAGACGGCGCGCACCCCCACGCAGCGCTCGCCCTCGAAGACCAGGCGCTCGACGTGCGTGTTGATCTGCACGTCGAGATTGGCCCGCGACATCGCCGGCCGCAGGTAGCGCGCGACCGTGCTGGCGCGCTCGCCGCCGTGATAGTTGCAGTCCGGGATCGAGAAGCCCTCGATGTCCTCGGCGTGGAAGTCCTCGAGGTGCCTGAAGCCCAGTGTCTCGGCCGTGTCGATGATGCGCGGGTAGATGTATTCGTCCGTCTCGTAGCGCGCCGTGGTCAGCGGGCCGGTGCCGCCATGAAAACGCGAGGCGCCGCGCCAGTTGGCCTCCGAGCGCCGGAAGTACGGCAGCACGCCCTCGTAGCTCCACTCCGGCAGGCCGAGCGCCGCCCAGTCGTCGTAGTCGGCCGGACAGCCGCGCATGTACATGAGGCCGTTCACCGAGTTCGATCCGCCCAGCACCCTGCCGCGCGGCGCCGGCACGCGCCGCCCGTCGGCGAAGGGCTCCGGTTCGGTTTCGAAGCCCCAGGAAAGCCGCGGGTCGCGGAATGCATCGCGCCAGGCGAGCGGCATGCGGACGCGGAAGAACTTGCGTTCGTCGTCGCCGGCCTCGAGCAGCAGCACGTTGATGGCCGGGTCCTCGGACAGCCGCGCCGCCAGCACGCAGCCGGCCGAGCCGCCTCCCACGACGATGTAGTCGATGCGCTTCATCTCCGCTCGCGCTACTCGACCGTGTAATAGCGGAAGATGGTGTGGTCCGGATCCTGGAATCTCTCGCCGCCACCCACGACCACCGTGCGGTTCAGCCAGTCGTGCGGCCCCACCGGCGCGCGGAAGTACGGCGTGCAGCGGAAATAGGCCGGACCCGCGGCGCCGGGCTGGGTGTTGTAGATGTAGCCGCGATTGTGGATGTAGATGGGCGTGCCGTCGTCGGCCTCGAGCATGTAGTGTGCATTGGCCTCGAGCACGCCGTCGGTGCGCAACACGCCCCAGTCGGCACCGCTCGCCTCCATGACGCGACCGTTGAGCCGGGGACCGCGCACGATGCCGTCCTCGAGCGCGACATAGCCCTGCCGCGCGCCACCGGAAACGGGGCCGAACACCAGGCGTCGGCGAAAATTCAGACGCACGTCGAAGGCGTGCACCAGCTTGAGGTCGAAATCGGCGACAGGGTTCATGCGCGCTCCAGTTGGGGTGGCAGGGTGCGACCGCGGATCAGGTCCGCGGCGCGCTCGGCGATCATCAGCACCGCACCGTAGGTGTTGCCGCCCGGCACGGTGGGCATGATCGACGCGTCGGCGACGCGCAGCCCGTCGATGCCGCGCACGCGCAGCTGCACATCCACGACCTGTCCCGGCCCGGGCGCCATCGAGCAGGTGCCGACCGGATGCTGGGTCGCGCTCGCCGTCGCGCGGATGTGCGCTTCCAGCTGCGCGTCGCTCGCGACTTCGGCGCCGGGCGCGATTTCGCGCTCGACGAGATCGGCCTGCGGGCGCGTGGCGTAGATGCGCCTGGCCGCGCGCAGCCCGCGGATCAGCGTTTCCAGGTCCTCGCGTTCGACGAGCGCATTGAACTCGATGCGCGGCCTGGCCCGCGGGTCCGCCGATTGCAGGCGCACGCGGCCGCGCGAGCGCGGGTGCAGCAGCACCGCGTCGGCGGTCAGCACGTGCGCCTGCCGCGCGCCGAGCAGCGGCCACCAGATTTTCGCGTCCATGCGCACGGGGTTGCACATCAGCTGGATGTCCGGCTGCCGCAACGCCGGGTCCGTGCGGATGAGCACGTTGCAGCTGCTGACCTGCGTGGCCAGTGGACCCGTGCCGAGCAGCCACCAGCGCAACAGCGACCAGGCGAATCGATCGGCGCGCAACTCGCGCAGGAACGACACGGGCTCGCGCGTCGCGAACTGCAGGCCGGCGCGAAAGTGTTCGGAGAGATTCGCGCCGACGCCCGGCAGGTCCGCGTGCACGCGCAGTCCGTGGCGACGCAGCTCGTCCGCGGCGCCGACGCCCGAGAGCATCAGCAGCTGCGCCGAATTGTACGTGCCGCCGCACAGGATCACTTCGCGCGCAGCGTACTCGCGGCGCGTCTCGCCGGCGCGCAGCAGCTCGATGCCGACGGCCCGGCCGCGCTCGATCAGCACCCGCGTCGTGAGCGCGCCCTGCATGACCTCGAGGTTCGGCCGCCGCCGCACGGGCGCGAGGTAGGCGCGCGAGGCGCTGGCGCGCCGGCCGCGCGCATCCACCGTGAGTTCGGCGCGCGCGAATCCCTCCTGCACCCGACCTTGCAGGTCCTCGCTGGTCCAGAAGCCCGCGGGTGCCGCCGTCTGCATGAGCGGCTCGTGCAGCAGCCGCGTGGTCGCGTTGGGCACGATGGGCATGGGACCCGTCGCGCCGTGGTACGGCACCGCGCCGCGCCAGCTGCGTTCCAGCTTCTTGAAATACGGCAGCACGTGCGCGTAGCTCCAGCCCGCGCAGCCCAGCGCCTGCCAGCCGTCGAAATCCGCCGAATGACCGCGCATGAAGAACATGCCGTTGATCGACGAGGACCCGCCGAGCACGCGACCGCGCGGCACCGGCAACACGCGCCCGTTGAGGCCCGGCTCCGGCTCGCTGGTGTATCCCCAGGTGAGCGCCGGATCGCGGAAGGCGCGCAGCAGTCCGAGCGGTAGTTTGATCAGGAAGCGGTCGTCGCTGCCGCCCGCTTCCACCAGCAGCACGCGCACCTGCGGGTCTTCGGTCAGCCGATGCGCGAGCACGCAGCCGGCGGCGCCCGCGCCGACGATGACGTAGTCGTGGCTCACGCCAGGCCCACGGTGACCGACTTGACCTCGGTGTAGATCTCGGTGCCCTCGCGGCCGTTCTCGCGGCCCCAGCCGGATTGCTTGTAGCCGCCGAGCGGCATCGACGCATCGACGGTACCCGCGGTGTTGATGCGCACCGAGCCGGCGCGGATCTTCTTCGCGAGCTTGTGCGCGATGCCGATGTCGCGCGTCCAGATGCTGGCGGCCAGGCCATAGTCGGTGTCGTTGGCGAGCCGCGCGATGGCGTCGAGATCCTGCGCCGCGAATCTCATGGCGCACAGCACCGGACCGAAGATCTCCTCGCGCACCACGCGCATGTTCGCGGTGGTTTCCGCCAGCACCGTGGGCTCGACGAAATAGCCGGTGCGCGCCGGCGCCCTACCCCCGACGAGCACACGGGCGCCTTCGCTGCGCCCCGATTCGATGTATCCCATGACGCGGCGGCGCTGCACGTCGGAGACCACCGGACCGATCTCCGTGGCGGGGTCGGTACCCGGGCCCAGGTTGAGCTGCTTCGCCCGCGCGACCACGCCCTCCACCACCGCGTCGAACACCTGCTCGTGCACGAACAGCCGCGAACCCGCGGCGCACACCTGCCCCGAGTTCATGAAGATGCCGCGCGCCGCGATCTCCGTGGCCGCCTCGAGCGGCGCATCCGGAAAGATGACGACCGGCGACTTGCCGCCGAGCTCGAGGGTGACGCGCTTCAGGTTCCCGGCGCAGCCCTTGAGGATCTCCTTGCCGACGGCCGTCGACCCCGTGAACGCGATCTTGTCGACGCCGGGATGCGCGACCAGTGCGCGCCCGGCGGTCTCGCCGAAGCCGGTCACGATGTTGACCACGCCTTCGGGAAAGCCGGCCTCGGCGATCAGCTCCCCGAGCCGCACCGTGCTGAGCGGCGTCTGCTCCGCCGGCTTGAGCACCACCGTGCATCCCACGGCGAGCGCCGGCGCGATCTTGGCGACGCCCATCACGAACGGGAAATTCCAGGGCACGATCTGCCCGACGACGCCCACCGGCTCGCGCAGCGTGTAGGCATGCCATTCGCCGGGCGCGCTCAGGTTGATGGTGGCGCCGTGGATCTTCGTGGCCCAGCCGGCGTGGTAGCGCAGGCTCTCGGCCGCGCCGGCCACGCCGCCGAACCTGGCCATGCGGTACGGCATGCCGTTGTCGAGCGACTCCAGCAGCGCGATCTCGTCGCCATTGGCCTCCACCAGCTCCGCGAGCTTCAGCAGCAGGCGCGCGCGCTGCGCGGGCGTCATGCCGCTCCACGGCCCGGCCTCGAACGCCTGGCGCGCGGCCCGCACGGCCGCCTCGATGTCCGCCTCGCCGCCCGCCGCCGCGTGCGCGAACACGCGCTCGCTGGCCGGATCCACGACGTCGAAGGTCTCGCCGGATTGCGCCGCGCGCCACCGGCCGGCGATGAACAGCTCGCGCGGCCGCGCCGTGAAGCTGGCGGCGCGCGTGCGGGCGAGATCGGGAATCATCGGTGGCGCACTCATCGGACACCTACAGGACGCGGAAATAATGGATGCGATTGCCCTCGGGCGTCTTTTCGGCGCGGCCGACGAACACGTGCCGGTTCAGCCAGTCGTACTTGCCGGCCGGCGCCTCGAACTTCGGCACCGTGCGCATGTAATAGGAATCGTCGGGCACCGGTTCGTGCCGTGCCATCTTCGCCATTGCCTCGGGCGTGCCCCAGCGGTAGCCGCGGCTCTGGAAATAGATGTTGGCGCCGTCGTCGGTCTGCAGCAGGTAGCGCGCGTCGAAGTCGATGACCCCGTCGGGGCGCACCCACGGGAAGTCGCCGCCACTGTTCGGCACCACGATGCCATTGATGTCCGGTCCCCGCACGGTGCCGTCGAGTAGATAGACCGCGGCGCGCTCGGAGCCGTACTGCGTGGGGCGCACCCAGTACACC
>DASTHJ010000144.1:0-5913 GCA_035718265.1 Steroidobacteraceae bacterium
CCCCATGATCGCAAGCATGACCGGATTCGCAAGGCGCGAGCTTGCCGGGAGCTGGGGAACCCTGACCTGCGAGTTGCGCAGCGTGAACCATCGCTACCTCGAGCCGGGATTCCGGCTGCCCGAGGAACTGCGGCCCATGGAATCGGACCTGCGTCAGCTTCTGTCCCGGACCTTCAAGCGCGGCAAGATCGACTGCACGGTGCATCTGCGCGGCGGCCAGGGCGCTGAGCGCGAGCTGCGCATCGACCCGCTGGCGCTGGCGCGTGTCGCGGCCGCCGTCGGGCAGGTCACGCGCGAGATCCCCGGGGCCGCGGTGGACGCCGTGGAGGTGCTGCGCTGGCCCGGCGTGGTGGAAACCACTGCTCCGGATGCCGAGTCCTTGTTAGGCGCCGCCCGGACGTTGTTCCATCAGACGCTGGAAGAGCTGGCCGCGATGCGTCAACGCGAGGGCCAGCGGCTCGGCGAGCTGATCGAGCAACGCTGTGCCGGCCTGTCCGTGCTGGTCGCGCAGGGGCGCGAGCGGCTGCCGGACATCCAGGCGCGCATGCGCACGCGGCTCGAGGAGCGCGTCGCAGAGATGTTGGCCGCGGTCGACCGGGACCGCATCGAGCAGGAGCTGGTCATGCAGCTGCAGCGGCTCGACGTGGCCGAGGAGCTCGACCGGCTCACCGGTCACATCGAGGAAACCCGCCGCATCATGGGCGGATCGGAAGCCGCGGGCCGGCGGCTCGACTTCCTGATGCAGGAACTGAACCGCGAGGCCAACACGTTGGCCTCGAAATCCCAGGATCTCGACACCACGCGCATCACCGTGGACATGAAGGTGCTCATCGAGCAGATGCGTGAGCAGGTGCAGAACGTCGAATGAGCGCGAAGCGCCGCGGCTCGCTGTTCGTGATCGCCGCGCCGTCGGGCGCGGGCAAGACCAGCCTCGTCAAGGCCGTCCTGGAGCGCGATCCCGCGCTGCGGGTCTCCATTTCCCACACCACCCGCCCGCAACGCCCGAGCGAGGTGCCGGGCGAGCACTACCACTTCATCGGCATCGAGGAATTCAGGCGCCTGCGCGACGCGGGCGAGTTCCTCGAGCACGCCCAGGTCTTCGACAACTTCTACGGCACGGGTCGCGCGCAGGTGGAGGCCCTGCGCAATGCGGGGCACGACGTGATCCTGGAGATCGACTGGCAGGGCGCCCGGCAGGTGCGGGCCGCCATGCCCGACTGCCGTTCGGTGTTCATCCTGCCGCCCTCGCGGCGCGAGCTCGAGGCGCGGCTGCGCAATCGCAAGACCGACAGCGAGGAAGTCATCGCACGCCGCTTGCGCGATTCGATCGCCGATATGTCGCATTACGCGGAATTCGACAGCGTGATCGTCAACCAGGACTTCGAACGCGCCGTGCAGGAACTGCTCGATGTGCTGCACGGATCCCGGGAATACGGCTCGCAACGCGACTCGCTCAAGCCCCTGCTCGCTGAACTCCTCGCCTGACCGGCCACAGGGCGTCCGTGCTCCGGCCGGAGCCCCAAATCGCCTGCAAATCCCGGCAAAACCACGCGATTTTCCAGTAGACTTTCATACCCCCGCAGCTTGCACTGCCCGAGAGAATCATGGCCCGAATCACTGTCGAAGACTGCCTGCCGAACGTCGATAACATCTTCCAGCTCGTGCTGCTGGCCGCGCAGCGTGCGCGCCGCCTCGCCAATGGCGCCGAGCCCACGGTGCCGTGGGAAAACGACAAGCCCACCGTGGTCGCGCTGCGCGAGATCGCCGAGGGCAACATCACGCCCGAGATGCTGCGTGAGCCCGAGCCGCCGCCGCCGGAAGCCCAGCTGCCGGATGCCGACAATCAATCCCTGTTCCGTGCGCCGCAATTCGGCCTGCAAGGCGATCGTGACGTACAGGAATAAATCGCCCGCCTGATCTTTCCCCAAAGGAGCTCGCGCCCCGTGGACTACGCGTCGACGCTCCTTCAGCTTCTGCCCAGTGCCCGGCGATTGCCGGGCCTGCGCGAACTGCTGAGCAGCCTCGAAACCTACCTGCCGCCCGAGAAGGTCGAGCGGATCCGCGAGGCGGCCGAGTTCGGCGCCGAGGCGCACGAGGGCCAGAAGCGGCTCTCCGGCGAGCCGTACATCGCCCACCCGCTCGCCGCCGCGCAGATCCTCGCGGACCTGCACCTCGATCCCGACACGATCATTGCGGCCATCCTGCACGACGTGATCGAGGACACGCCGATCTCCAAGGAGGAGCTCGCCGGCAAATTCGGTGCAGCCGTCGCGGAGATCGTCGACGGCGTGACGAAGCTGGACCAGATCCAGTTCAAGTCGCGCGCCGAGGCGCAGGCGGAGTCGTTCCGCAAGATGGTGCTGGCGATGACGCGCGACCTGCGCGTGATCCTCGTCAAGCTCGCCGACCGCACGCACAACATGCGCACGCTGGATGCCATGGCGCCGGCACGTCGCCGCGCGGTGGCGCGCGAGACGCTCGACATCTATGCGCCGATCGCCGGCCGGCTCGGTCTCTACAATCTCAAGCTCGAGCTCGAGGATCTGGGGTTCAGGGCCGCCTATCCGCACCGCTATCGCGTACTCGAGCGCGCGCTGAAGAAGGCGCGCGGCAACCAGAAACAGTTCCTCACGAAGATCGCAGACACGCTGCGCACCGCGCTCGCCAAGGCCGACCTCAAGGCCGAAGTCTCGACGCGCGAGAAGCATCTCTACAGCATCTACAGCAAGATGCTGCGCAAGGGTGCGCCGCTGTCCGAAATCGTCGACGTCTATGGCCTGCGCGTGGTCGTGGACCGGGCGGACTCCTGCTATCGCGCGCTCGGCGTGGTGCACGGCGCCTACAAGCCCATGCCGGGGCGCTTCAAGGACTACATCGCGATCCCGCGCGTGAACGGCTACCAGTCGTTGCACACCACGCTGTTCGGCCCGAACGGTATCCCGATCGAAGTGCAGATCCGTACCTTGGACATGCACCGCGTGGCCGAGGCCGGCATCGCCGCGCACTGGAAGTACAAGGTCAACGAATCCGAGGGCGGGCAGGACGAGCGCGCCCGCGAGTGGCTCGCGAACCTGGTCGACATGCAGGAGGGCGGCAGCTCCGAGGATTTCCTCGAGAGCGTCAAGGTCGACCTGTTCCCCGACAAGGTCTACGTGTTCACGCCCCGGGGCGAGATCCTGCGCCTGCCGCGCGGCGCCACTGTCGTCGACTTCGCGTACGCCGTGCACACCGACGTCGGCAATCGCTGTGTCGCGGCCAAGGTCGACCGGCGCCTCACGCCGCTGCGCACGCCGCTGCGCAACGGCCAGACCGTGGAAATCATCACCGCCAAGGGCGCGATGCCGAATCCTTCGTGGGTGAATTTCGTCGTCACCGCCAAGGCACGCGCCGCCGTGCGCCATTACCTCAAGGGTCTGCGCCGCCAGGAAGCCATCGAGCTCGGTGCGCGCCTCATCAACCAGGCGCTGGCCGAATTCCGGCTGTCGATCGACGAAGTACCCGCCGAGACTCTCAAGTCCGCCGTGGTCGAGCTCGGCATGCACGACACCGACGAGCTGTATGAGAAGGTGGGACTGGGCGAGCGTCTCGCGCCGCTGGTCGCGCGCCGGCTGCTGCCCACCAAGTCGAGCGACGCATCGTTCTCGGGCGCGCCCGTGCCGCTCGCCATCGCCGGCACCGAGGGCCTGCTGGTCTCGTACGCCCGTTGCTGTTTCCCGATACCCGACGACCCGATATTTGCGTTCCTGTCCGCCGGACGCGGCGTGGTCGTGCATCGCGAGAACTGCGTGAACGTCGAGGACTATCGCAAGCATCCGGAGAACTGGCTGCCGGTGGCCTGGGAGGCCACGACGGACAAGGTCTTCAGCTCGGAAATCCGTGTCGACGTTGCCAACAAGATGGGCGTGCTCGCCGCGGTGGCCGCGGCGATTTCCTCGGGCGACACCAACATCGAGCGCGTGGCGGTCGAGGAGAAGGACGCCGACTCCTCGTCGCTGGTGTTCGAGCTGCGCGTGCGCAATCGCGAACACCTGGCGCGCGTCGTGAAGGTAGTGCGTCGCATGCCCGAGGTTCTCAAGGTGACGCGTACAATCGCGAGCCATGGCCGCACGCCGCGCGCCAACGAATAGCTTTCCAACAGGAGAACGATGATGGGGATCCAGGCCATCCACACGGATCAGGCGCCGAAGGCCATCGGCCCGTATTCGCAGGCCGTGCGCGCCGGTGACACGGTGTATCTGGCGGGCCAGATTCCGCTCGACCCGGTCACGATGCAGATGGTCGAGGGCGACTTCCAGGCGGAGGCCCGGCGGGTCTTCGAGAACATCAAGGCGGTGATCGCCGCGACCGGCGGCAGCTTCGCGCAGGTGGTCAAGGTGACGATCTTCCTGACCGACTTCGCGAATTTCGCGAAGGTCAACGAGCTGATGATGGAGTATTTCAAGGAGCCTTACCCGGCGCGCTCGACCGTGGCGGTGGCGGCACTGCCGCGCAACGCACGCGTCGAAATCGAGTGCACGCTGTACCTGGGATAGACGCACGGTGGCAACGCCTCTGCCACACGCTACGGAGCAGCGTCCGGTCGCGTCGTTGCGCGGCGTGGGCCCGGCGCTCGCGGACAGGCTCGCCCGACTCGGCGTCACCCAGGTCCAGGACCTGCTGTTCGTGCTGCCTTCGCGCTACGAGGACCGCACGCACGTCTCGGCCATCGGCGAGCTGCGGCCGGGCACGCGTGCCGTCGTCGAGGGCGAGATCCAGCTCACCGAGGTGGCCTACCGCAGGCGTCGCCAGCTGCTGTGCCGCATCACCGATGGCACCGGCTCACTGACGCTGCGCTTCTTCTACTTCTCCGGCGCGCAGCAGGCCGGCCTGGCGCGCGGTGTGCGGATCCGCTGCTTCGGCGAAGTGCGCCGAGGGCCGCTCGGACTGGAGATCGTGCACCCCGAGTACCGGCGCATCGGCGCGGAGGCCGCGCCGCTCGAGCAGGTGCTCACGCCCATATATCCGACCACCGAGGGCGTGCCGCAGGCGCGGCTGCGCGCGCTGATCGAGCTCGCGCTCGCGGAGACCGCGCGCGCCGGCGTGCGCGACTGGATTCCGCCGTCCATGCTCGCCGATCTCGAGCTGCCGACGCTGATGGAGGCGCTCGAAATGATGCATCGTCCGCCGCGCGACATGTCTCCGGCCGAGCTCATGAGCGGACGCCATCCCGCGCAGCGCCGGCTCGCCTTCGAGGAACTGCTCGCGCACCAGCTCTCACTGCGACTGTTGCGGCAGACGCTGAAGGGCGATCCCGCGCATCCACTGCGCGACGGCGCGTCGCTGCAGAGGCGTTTCATCGACTCCCTGCCGTTCGCCCTGACGAACGCGCAGGCAAAGACGCTGCGCGACGTCGATCGCGATCTCGATGCCGACCGCCCCATGGTCCGGCTGGTGCAGGGCGACGTCGGCTGCGGCAAGACCGTGGTGGCCGCGGCCGCGGCGGCGCGCGCCGTGGGCAGCGGCCTGCAGGCCGCGCTCATGGCACCCACCGAGCTGCTGGCCGAGCAGCACGCGAAGAATTTCGAGCGCTGGTTCGCGCCGCTCGGCGTGCCGGTCGCGCTGGTCACGGGTTCGCTGCCGGCACGCACGCGGCGCAGCGCGCTCGAATGCGTGGCGAGCGGCGAGATCCCGCTGGTGGTCGGCACGCACGCGCTGTTCCAGGAGTCCATGGAGTTCGCGCGGCTCGGCCTGGTGATCGTCGACGAGCAGCATCGTTTCGGCGTGCATCAGCGGCTGTCGCTGCGCGACAAGGGCGCGAGCGACGGCCGCCTGCCGCACCAGCTCATCATGACCGCGACACCGATTCCGCGCACGCTGGCCATGACCGCCTATGCGGACTTGGACGTGTCGGTCATCGACGAGCTGCCGCCCGGC
>DASTHJ010000145.1:0-2872 GCA_035718265.1 Steroidobacteraceae bacterium
GCGGATCCGCTGGTCGGTGTGCTCGAACCAGTCGTAGGGAAGCGAGGCTTTGGGCGGATACTTGGAAACGAGTTTGAGCTTGGGCATCGAGCGATCTCCTGTCTGTACCTCAGGCTGTACCTGAGCCGGAGAAGCGCGGCCGGCGTTTACCGTAAGTCCCTGAAAAGATTGGTCGGGACGCCGAGATTTGAACTCGGGACCCCTTGCACCCCATGCAAGTGCGCTACCAGGCTGCGCCACGTCCCGCCCGAAGAAACCGAAGGCCCGCGGCGGGGTTGGCCGCGGGGGTGCGCATCATACCCAAGCGGGACGGGAATGGAAAAATTCAGGTGCCGACGGCCCGCCACGGCTCGAAATCGAGCTTGAGCTGTGCGAGGCGCGCGGTCTCGGCCGCGGAAAGCGAATCCATGCAACGCACGCAGCTGGCGGTGTGCCAGTAGACCTGGCGCGCTTCGAGCACGGCCTGTTCGCAGGTCATGAAGTCGCCGAGGTACTGCTTGTCGCTTGCCATGCGCTTGCAGCCCACGGCGTGCACCTCGTGCGCCCCATCGGGCTGCGTGCGGTTGTCGACGAAATAGTGAGTCATGGTGGGTGGGCTCCGGTTCAATTCGAATGACGTTTGCGGAACTCGCGGATTTGTTCGTCCGAGACTTCGCGCGTGTAGCAGATGGGCCTGGCTCCGCCTGGCTTGCTGTACGCGGAACGCGCACCGCAGCGCCGGCCGGCGGAATCGGTGTTTTCAGGACAGGGACAACGACCGGAGTACGAGGCCACGGACTCGCGCACGATCTGCTGGCGCACCTGTGCGTCCGTCATTTGCGTCGACCACGCCGCGCCCGCGAGCACGAGCCCGCTCAGCGCGATGGTGGACTTATGTAGCCTCAAGACATTTCTCCCAGAACATTTCCGAAGATTCTGGATAGTTGTGTCACCAGTTGGAGTCAGGTCCCACCAATATGTCTTGAGCCGTGTGACGCACTGCACAGCATCGTGTAGGCGCCATTTATTGTCGTGCCGCGCGGCCCCGCGCCTTGAGGGTCACCAGAAGTAGATGTAGACAGCGATCACGATGCCGGCGACCACGCAGGTGTGGAAGATCTCCCAGAAGCCGTACGTGCGGCGGTCGGCCTCGGTCTGCTGCGCGGACACGGACTTGTAGGTGAGTCCTGCGATCTGCTCGACGGTCGCCGGCGGCGTGAACTTGCTGACCGCGAAGATGACGACGCAGGTGGCGACGAACAGCAGGAAGCTGAAGTACAGCCAGTTCACGTCGACGAAGGCCTGGATGGGACCGGGCCAGTCGATACCGGCGCTCTCGTGCAGCGCCTGCAGCAGCAGACGGATCAGGCCGAGCGCGAAGCCGAACGCGAGGCCGACGAAGCCGGACTTGGGCGTCACGCGGCGCGAGAAGATGCCGGCCATGAACACGGCGGCGATGCCGGGCGCCAGCAGCGACTGCACGAGCTGCAGGTAGCTGTAGAGCTGATCGGAGATGGCCTGCATGATGGGAATCCAGATCATGCCGATGACCACGACTGCGGCGGTCGCGACGCGGCCGACGAACACCAGGTGCTTCTCGCTCGATTGCGGTCGCAGCCGCTTGTAGAAATCCACGGTGAACAATGTCGCGGTGGAATTGAACAGCGACGCGAGCGCGCTCATGAGCGCGGACAGCATGCCGGCGAGCACCAGGCCACGCAGTCCGATGGGCAGCAGGTTCGACACCAGCACCGGGAAGGCGCCCTGCGGGTTGGAGCCGATGGACTCGAAGCCGGGATAGTTCTGCTTCCACAGCGCGACGGCGATCATGCCGGGGATCAGGAAGATGAACACCGGCGCGAGCTTGAGATACGCCGCGAAGATGGTGCCGCGGCGCGCCTCCTTGAGGCCGCGCGCCGAGAGCACGCGCTGCACGATGTACTGGTCGGTGCACCAGTACCACAGGCCGATGATGGGCGAGCACAGCAGCACGCCGAGCCACGGCGTCTCGCTGGGATCGAACAGGAAGCCGGGAAACCCGTGCGTCGCCGCGGTGGTCGACAGCGGGCGCCACAGGTGCAGGTTCTCGGGGTTGGCGGCGATCATCGCGTCCCAGCCGCCGATCTGCTGCAAGCCGATCACCAGCAGCACGGCCGAGCCGACGAGCAGCACGGGCACGTGCATGGCCTCGGTCCACAGCACCGACAGCATGCCGCCGGCGACGACGAACACGCCGGTGATGATCACGAGGAAGGCCGCCGAGAACCAGAAGAAATCGACCTCGCCCAACAAGGGCAGGTGGATGCTCTGGTAGCCGAGGATGGTCTGGATGGCGAAGGCGCCGGCGAAGATGGTGACCGAGGCCTTGGTGAGCACATAGGCGGCCAGGAAGATGGCCGACAGCAGCGTGCGCGTGGCGGGGTTGTAGCGGCGCTCGAGGAACTCGGGCGTGGTGAACACGTTGGCGCGCAGGTAGAACGGCGCGAACACCCAGCCGAGCACCAGCACCAGCCAGGAGTGCAGCTCCCAGTGCGCGAAGGCCATGCCGGAGCCGGCGCCCGAGCCCGCAAGACCGATGAGGTGTTCGGCGCCGATGTTGGACGCGAAGATCGACGAGCCGATCAGGAACCAGCCGGCGCTGCGGCTGGCGAGGAAGTAGTCCGCGGTGTCTTTTTCTTTCTTGAGCGCCGCCCACACGCAGATGGCGGTGTTGGCCACGAAGTACAGGCCCACGACTGCCCAATCCAATGTCCCGAAAGAAACCGCGGTCCCCGTCATGATCCCCCCGTTCAAAGGGGTCGATTTCTACGGGCGCTAGGCACTTTGGTCAATGGCAGCCGCAATCCGGGCGCCGCCAGAATCGGCCAAATTCGACCCGAGGTGGGGAAATGAA
>DASTHJ010000146.1:0-2957 GCA_035718265.1 Steroidobacteraceae bacterium
CTGGCAGACCGCTTCGGCGCCAAGCGCGTGCTGGTCACCACGCTCATGGTGCAGGCCGTGGCCATCGCGGCGTACCTGCAGGTGAACGAGCTGTCGGAGGTCTACACGCTGGCGGTGATCTTCGGCGTGGCTTACGGCGGCGGCATGCCGTTGTACGCCTCGATCGCGCGCGAGTATTTCGGGCAACACATCATGGGCACGGTGTTCGGCGCAGCGACCATGTTGTCGAGCCTGGGCATGGCGCTGGGGCCGGTGGGCGGCGGCTGGGTGTTCGACACTTTCCACAACTACGCGTGGCTCTACATCGCCTCGGCGGCGGTGGCGGTGGGTGCGGTACTGCTGGCGTTCACGTTTCCGAAGACGCGACTCGCGGTGGCGGCGACCTGAGGCGCCCGGGGCGTCGGGTCACAGCGAACCGGCGTCGATCGTCTGCCAGCTCCCCAAGGTCATGCCATCGACGCGCATCCGGCCGATCGCCGCGCGCACCAGCCGCAGCGTGGGGAATCCCACCTTGGCCGTCATGCGGCGCACCTGCCGGTTCTTGCCCTCGCGGATCGTGAGCTCGAGCCACGCCGTCGGAATCTTCGCGCGATAGCGGATCGGCGGGTCGCGCGGCCACAGGCTCGCGGGCTCCTCGATGAGCCGCGCCTCGGCGGGCTGCGTGCGGAAATCGCCGAGATCGACGCCACGGCAAAGTGTGGTCAACGCCTCCGCGGTGGGGATGCCTTCAACCTGCGCCCAGTACACTTTCGGTAGTTTGAACCTCGGGCTCGAGATGCGCGCCTGCAGGGCGCCGTCGTCGGTGAGCAGCAGCAGACCTTCGCTGTCCGTGTCGAGCCGGCCGGCGGGATAAACGCCGGGCACGTCGATGAAATCCGCGAGCGTCTGCTTGCCGGGCTCGGGCGAGAACTTGCAGATCACGCCGAACGGCTTGTTGAACGCGATCAGCAACGCGCTTCAGCCCAGGTAACTGGCGATCAGGTCCGGCGGCACGCTGGTGCGCGGCACGGAGTGTTCACGGCGGCGGCGCGCCCGGCCGCGGCCGCTGGCGAGATGCCGGTTCGAGCGCGGTGCGAACCACTCGCGCACGTCCGCATCGAGGCCGACGCCGTGCATGTAGTTGTAGAGCGCGCGGCGCAGTCCGTCGCCGAGATAGTCATGGTCCGTGCCGGTGGGATCGTGGAATTCGACGTCGTTGTGCGCGAAGCGGATGTCGGGCGGCGGCTGCAGCGAGATGCCGTAGGCGTCCGGGTCGAGGCCGATCGGCGAGTGCGCCGTCGCGACGAAACGATGCCAGTAGGCGGACTGGATGCAGCCCGCGGCGAACAACTGGCGCACGCGCTCCAGCGCGTCGATGGTGTCCTGCTCGGTCTCGGTGGGGAAGCCGTACATCAGGTAGGCGTGCACCATGATGCCGGCGTCGGTGAAGGCGCGCGTGACGCGCGCCACCTGCTCGACGGTGACGCCTTTCTTCATGAGCCCGAGCAGGCGGTCGGACGCGACTTCGAGTCCGCCGCTCACGGCTACGCAGCCGGCGCGCGCCAGCAACTGGCAGAGGTCCGGCGTGAACGTCTTCTCGAAGCGGATGTTGCCCCACCAGGTGATGCTGAGCTTCTCGTCGATGAGGCGCTTCGCGAGCGCGCGCATGCCGGCCGGCGGCGCGGCCTCGTCGACCAGGTGAAAGCCCGTCTCGCCGGTCTCGTCGATGAGCGCGCGGATGCGCTGCACGATCACGTCGGTGCCGGGCCGGTCGTAGCGGCCGATGTAGTCCAGCGACACATCGCAGAACGAGCACTTCTTCCAGTAGCAGCCGTGCGCCAGCGTGATCTTGTTCCAGCGGCCGTCGGACCAGAAGCGATGCATGGGGTTCAGCATCTCGAGCACCGAGACATACCGGTCGAGCGGCAGGCCATCGTAGGTGGGAATGCCGGTGTCGCGCGCCGGGAAGTCGTGCTGGTTCGGATCGGACTTCAGCACGACCGCGCCGTGCTCGCGCACGTAGGTGCGCACCAGCGGGACGTCGCGTCCGCGCAGGCGCGACAGCAGGTTCAGCAGGGGCCGCTCGCCGTCGTCCAGCGTCACGTAGTCGAAGTAGTCGAACACGCGCGCGTCGCGCAGGCTGCGCAGCTCGGTGTTCACCCAGCCGCCGCCCAGCACCAGCGTGGTCCCGGGCGCGACCGCGCGGATCGCACGCGCCATGCGAAAGGCGCCGTAGACATTGCCCGGGAATGGCGCCGTGATGGCGACCACCTCGGGCGCGTCGGCCATCATCTCGCGCGTGATGGCATCGAGCGTGTCATCGACCAGCGTGGGCTCGCCGGTGAGCGCCTGCTGCAGCGGATCGAACGAGGCCGCGCTCGAGGCCAGGCGCTCGCCGTATTTCGCCAGCTCGAAGCGCGGATCGATGCCAATGCGCCACACGTCGGCGAGATCGTCGACGAACAGGCTGGCGAGGTAGCGCGCCTGCTCGGTGGTGCCGAGCGTGCCGAAGGCCGAGTGGATCTGCTCGTCGAAGGCCTGTGCGAACCGCGGCCCTTCGGGTAGATAGTGGCGGCCGACGATGCGCAGCGCCAGCGTGGGATCGCGCCGCTGCAGGAAGCGGATGGCGGGCTCGACGGTCCCGGCGTAGTGCGCGGCGTGTTCGAGAAAGTGCGCGATGGCGGGCGGCACGTCCGACGAGGTCTGCGCCGCGCCCGCGCGCTCGCGCAGGAGGTCGGCCATGCGGGTGACGAGCGGCGCCGAGTACAGCCGCAGGAACAACTCGAGCGAGGCGTCCGCCTGCGTGACCTCGAGGCCGAGATCCACGGCATGCAGGCGCAGGAATCCCGTCAGGTACGCCGTCGCCGGGTACGGCGTATTCAGCTGGATCATCGGCGGCGTGACGAGCAGGACGCGCATGGGGATCGAATTGTAAGATGCCGGAGCATGAAAAACGGGCCCGATGAGCTCTCCTGACG
>DASTHJ010000147.1:0-24902 GCA_035718265.1 Steroidobacteraceae bacterium
GATGGCGGACAAGGACAAGGACGCGGACCTCTGGGACATCGCCGACGGCCTGCTGGCCGGCGCCATCCAGTACTGGCTGTATTCGCGCCAGCCCTGCGGCGATTCGCGCTGCCAGGACTGCATGCCGATCAGCACGGCCGAGGGGCGCATGTCGGAGCTCAAGCGCCTGATCGAGCAGCTCGCCTCCGAGAGCGAGTACTTCCACACGCCCACCGATTCGAACGCCGGCCGGGCGTAATGGGGACATTCCCCGTTTCCAGGAAACGGGGACACACCTGCGCAGCATGAGCCGCGGCTGAGCCGCGTTGCTGCATCGCGTGCGTGCCCCGGTTCGCCGGACGATCGGTCATCAACGCCGGACGGGGAGTCAAGCCGCGGGACGAACGGACATGCGCGGCGGACGACCCGGCATTCCCGCACCAGCTTACGCTAGTTAGCCTGTGCGTCGTTCAGGGAAACCTGCACGACAACTAACTACAGGAGTTTCAACATGCGTCTCATCCACATCCTGGGGCTCGCCGGAGCCCTGGCGGCCGGTGTCGCGTCCGCGCACGAAGGCCACGATCACAATGCCGGCAAGGGTACGAAGCCGCCGCCGGCGGCGGTCCTGCAGCTCGACGACGTGCGCAATGCCACGGCGAGGTATCTCGACGTGCAGAAGGCGACCGACGACGGCTACGTGGACATCGGGCTGTTCGTCGCCAACATGGGCTGGCACTACCAGAAGATGAGCCGCGTCGATGCGCGCTTCGACATGACCCGGCCCGAGTTCCTCGTGTACGCCGACGACCCCTGCGGCGGCCCGCGCAAGCTGGTCGCGGTGGAATACGCGGTGCCGTTCGAATTCTCGCGCCGCGCTCCTGAGGGCTTCATCGGCAAGGCCGACCAGTGGGATGCCAACCAGACCTACCGGCTCTGGACGCTGCACGCCTGGGTGTTCGAGTACAACCCGGACGGCGTGTTCGCCGCCTTCAATCCGCGCGTGCCGTAATTGGGGACAGTCCCTCTTTCCCGGAAACCGGGACGGACCTCATGCGAGGTCTGTCCCCGTTTGCTAGGAAACGGAGAATGTCCCCATTTCATCAGGCGACGGCGGTGGTCGCGCCGGCGCTCGCCTCGGCCAGCGACTCTTCCAGCAGTCCCAATCCTTCTTCGAGCTGCGCCTCGGGAATGGTCAGCGGCGCCAGGATCCGGATCACGTTCGAATACAACCCGCAAGACAGCAGGATCAGGCCACGGCGTCCCGCCGCCTGTACGACGGCCCTGGTGAGCTCCGCATCCGGCATGTCCGCGCGGCGGTTCTTCACCAGCTCGATCGCCACCATCATGCCGAGCGCGCGCACCTCGCCGATGCAGGCGAACCGCGACTGCATCTGCCGGAGCCGTGCGGCGAGCTGCGCGCCGAGCTGCGCGGCGCGCTCGTTGAGCTGTTCCCGGTCGATGACTTCGAGCACCGCGAGCCCCGCGGCACAGGCCAGCGGCGACCCCGCGAACGTGCCGCCCAGGCCGCCGACCACCGGCGCGTCCATGATCTCCGCCTTGCCGATCACCGCCGACAGCGGCACGCCGCCCGCGATGCTCTTGGCCACCGTCATCAGGTCCGGCTCGATGCCGGCGTGCTCGACCGCGAACAGCTTGCCGGTGCGCGCGAACCCCGTCTGGATCTCGTCCGCGATCAGCAGGATGCCATGCTTGTCGCACAGCGCCCGCAGCGCGCGCAGGAATTCCGGCGGCGCGATGTAGAAACCACCTTCACCCTGCACCGGCTCGATGATGATGGCTGCGACGCGCGCCGGATCGACGTCCGCCTTGAACAGGTTCTCGATGGCCCGCAACGAGTCCTCGCCGCTGACGCCATGGAACGCCATGGGGTAGGGCACGTGGAACACTTCCGGCAGCATCGGACCGAAGCCCGCCTTGTAGGGTTGCACCTTGCCCGTGAGTGCGATGCAACCCAGCGTGCGGCCGTGGAATCCGCCCGTGAAGGCGATGACCGCGCTGCGGCGCGTGGCGTAGCGCGCGATCTTGATGGCGTTCTCGACCGCCTCGGCGCCGGTCGACAGGAAAATCGTCTTCTTCGGCGTCGGGCCCGGCGCGCGCGCGTTCAGCGCCTCGGCGAGTGCGATGTAGCTCTCGTAGGGCGTGACCTGGAAGCATCCGTGGGTCAGCTTCTCGAGCTGTGCCGCCATCGCGGCCTTCACGTGGCTGTGCAGGTGCC
Organism: Steroidobacteraceae bacterium; assembly: GCA_035718265.1. Classification (GTDB taxonomy): domain Bacteria; phylum Pseudomonadota; class Gammaproteobacteria; order Steroidobacterales; family Steroidobacteraceae; genus CADEED01. The sequence goes on from DASTHJ010000147.1 coordinate 2,219, forward strand.
CGGTGTTGACCACCGCGATGCCGCTGGCGAAGTCCACGTAGCGGCGCCCTTCGACGTCCCACAGTTCCGCGTTCTGCGCGTGGTCGGCGTACACCGCCAGTGAATTGCCCACGCCGCGCGGCACGGCCGCGATGCGACGCTGGTGGAGATCGGCGTTCTTCGACATGAAATGCTCCTGCTTCGGCGCTGCGCGTCTGCGTGGCGCGCGCTGCTTCATGGCAGGATTCTACGCCGACCCGGCAACTGCGAGCCCCGGACACCCTGCCGGAAACGGTCAGGGCAGTTCGCGAGCTGTCAGCCCTGCGACTTGATCTCCGCGGCGCGGTGGATGGCGGCGCGGATGCGCTGGTAGGTCCCGCAGCGGCAGATGTTGCCTGCCATGGCCGCGTCGATGTCGGCGTCGCTGGGCCGTGGCGTGCTCGCGAGCAGCGCCGAGGCGGACATGATCTGGCCCGACTGGCAGTAGCCGCACTGCGGCACGTCGAGCTCGATCCACGCCTGCTGCACCGGGTGGCTGCGATCCTTCGACAGCCCCTCGATGGTGGTCACCGGCAGATCGCCGACCGCGCTCACCGGCGTCTGGCAGGAGCGCACCGGTTGACCGTTCAGGTGCACGGTGCAGGCACCGCACAGCGCCATGCCGCAACCGAACTTGGTGCCGGTGAGGCCGAGCACATCGCGCAGCACCCACAGCAGCGGCATGCCCGGTTCCACGTCGACTTCGACGGTCTTGCCGTTCACGTTGAGCCTGGTCATGGGCGCGAATATAAGCTCCTGCGGGGCGATACAGGGGAGAAATTCGGCGCTGCGGTATCATTGCGCGCCCAATTGCAGCCAGAAAAGGTTTCCGAGTTGTCCGATAGTTCTCCGAAGCCGCCGATCGTCACGGAGGTCGTGATCATCGGCGCAGGTCCCTGCGGGTTGTTCCAGGTCTTCGAGCTGGGTCTGCTCGGCATGAGCTGCCACGTGATCGACTCGCTGGCCTCGCCGGGCGGGCAGTGCACCGAGCTGTACCCCGATAAGCCCATCTACGACATTCCGGCCTTGCCGGTATGCGGCGCCCAGGAACTGGTGGACCGGTTGCTGCAGCAGATCGCGCCGTTCAATGCGCCGCTGCATCTCGGCCAGGAAGTCGTGAAGGTCCACAAGCGCGAGGACGGCCGCTTCGACGTCGAGACCGTGCTCGGCACGCGCTTCGATGCCGGTGCCCTGGTCATCGCCGGCGGCGTCGGATCGTTCCAGCCGCGGCGACTCGGCGTGCCGGAGTCGGAAGCCTTCGAAGGCCGCCACATCCACTACCGGGTGCGCGATGCCGCGAGCTACCACGGCAAGAAGCTGGCCATCTTCGGCGGCGGCGATTCGGCGCTCGACTGGGTCATCGATTTCGCGGGCAAGGCGGCCATCACCCACATCCACCGCCGCGCCGAGTTCAAGGCCGCACCTGCCTCGGTCGCCAAGATGCGTGCGCTCGCAGCGGCCGGTCAGGTGCGGTACATCGAAGGGCTGGCAGACTCGCTGCGCGTGAGCGACGGAACATTACGCGGAATTAATGTCAAAGGAACCGACGGCACGATGCATGCTGTCGACGCCGATCACGTATTCGCATTCTTCGGGCTGCACCCGAAGCTGGGGCCGATCGCCGAATGGGGCATGGAGCTGGAGAAAAAGGCACTGAAAGTCGACACCGAGAAATTCCAGACCAGCATTCCGGGAATCTTCGCGGTGGGGGACATCAACACGTATCCCGGTAAGAAAAAACTGATTCTCTCCGGATTCCACGAGGCAGCCCTCGCGGCATTCGCGATCCAGCACTACCTTTACCCGGCCAAGAAGCAGTTCCTGCAATACACCACCACCAGTCCCGTGATGCAGAAACGTCTCGGCGTCCCCCACTGAATTTTCGTCCAAGCGAGGCCATCATGAAACTGACACTACGTTCCATCGCGATCTGTTCCCTGCTCGCCATTGCCGGCAATGCCTTCGGCGCCGACAAGGTCTGCAAGCTGGAGATCACCGGCACGGACGCCATGCAATTCGACAAGAAGGAGCTGTCGGTCGCGGCGGACTGCACGCAGGTCGAGCTGACGCTGCACCACTCGGGCAAGCTGCCGGCCCAGGCCATGGGCCACAACTGGGTGCTGACCAAGTCTTCCGACATGGCGGGTGTCGTGAGCGACGGCGCGGCGGCGAGCTTCGCCAACGATCACATAAAGCCCGGCGATGCGCGCGTGATCGCGCACACCAAGATCGTCGGCGGCGGACAGAGCACCAGCGTCACCTTCCCGACCTCCAAGCTGACCAAGGGCGGGGCGTACATGTTCTTCTGCAGCTTCCCCGGACACTCCTCGCTCATGAAAGGCACGTTCAAGTTCGGCTGACGATGGATCCACGGCTCGCCGACCTGCAGCAGCAATTCGAGCTCGAACGACTCGAGGTCAACCTGTTCCGCGGCCAGAGCCGTGATACCGGAAGCCCGCAGGTTTTCGGCGGGCAGGTGCTCGGCCAGGCGCTGAAGGCGGCGAGCGCGACCATCGACAACGGCCGCGTCTGCCATTCGCTGCACGCCTACTTCCTGCGGCGCGGCGACTTCAACAAGCCGATCGTCTACAGCGTGGACCGCAGCCGCGACGGCGGCAGCTTCTCCGCGCGGCGCGTGCTCGCCATCCAGGATGGCGAGCAGCTGTTCATTTGTTCGGCCTCGTTCCAGCAGCCCGAACAGGGACTCGAGTACCAGGCCGGCATGCCGGAGGTGCCGCCGCCCGAGGACCTGCAGCCGTTCGCCAAGCCGCCGGCCCCGGTGCTCGAGAAGCTGCCGGAAAAGCTGCGGCGCTGGCTCGAGATCGAGCGGCCATTCGAATTCCGGCCGGTGCAGAAGTACAACCCGCTGGCGCCGGTGGCCTGCGAGCCGGTGCGCCAGATCTGGATGCGCGCGGTCGACAAACTACCCGACGACGACGCGCTGCACCGCTGCCTGCTGGCGTACATGTCCGATTACTGGCTGCTCGACACCTCGACCATGCCGCATGGCGCCTCGTTCCTGCGCGGCAACCTGATCATGGCCAGCATCGACCACGCGATCTGGTTCCACCGGCCGGCGCGCGCCGACGAGTGGCTGCTCTACAGCCTGGACAGCCCCTCGAGCTCGGGGGCACGCGGCTTCGCGCGCGGCAGCCTGTACACGCGCGCGGGCGTGCTCGCGGCGAGCACGGCGCAGGAAGGCCTCATACGGCTCGTCCGACCGCAGTCCTGATCGGCGCGCTGGCGCTCGCGTTGCTGCGCACCGCGTCGCCGCGCGCCACGGAAGCCGCCGACGAGCGCGATGTGCTGGCCGAGCTGTGGGCGGGCATGTACGACGTCTCCGAGGAAATGATCGCCGGCGAAGTGCCGGACTCGCCACTGGCCTCGCTCACCGGACAGGAGCGCGTGCAGATCAACGTGCGGCGCGTGGTGCTTCCCTGGCTCGGAACGCACGTGCTGTACGTCGAGGAGTTTCCCTACGACGAGCCGTTCGAGCGGCGCCGCCGCGTGCTGCTCAGCCTCGAGCCCGCGGCGCCGGACGGCACGCTGCGCGTGCGGCAGTTCACGCGCAAGGCGGAGGCGCGCGGTACCGGCATGCTGTCCGCGGACGACGTGGAGTCCGTGCCGGGCTGCGACCTGTTCCTGAAGCGGGACGGCGGCCAGTTCCGCGGCGGCACCGTGGGGCGCGCATGCCTCGAGCCGGGCGCGCCCGGGCCGCGCTGGCTCGACTATCGCGTGGTGATCGGCGATGGATTGTTCTGGTACCGCAAGCGCACGCTGACGCTCGCGAAGGACGAACTGGTGGAGGAGATCGCGGGTTTCCCGCACGTCGAGCCGGAGGAGGCGCGGCTGTTCTCCTGCGGCATCTCCTGGGCGAAGGACAAGGCGCCGCGCCGGCCGCTCGACAGCGTGGACCTGCACGACCGGGGCGGGCGCGCGCGCTTCCGCACGCCCGACGGCCGCGAGCTGCAGCTCGAGCTGCACGGCCGCGACTGGCCGCTGTCGGATGGCCGGGAATCGCTGGTGCTGATCCTCACCGAAGGGCGCGCGCAGGGCGAGCCCATCGCCTCGAGCTGGACGTCGCTGGATGCGGCGCGCGTCGGCATCGACATCGGCTGGCTGGCGATCGATTGTGCGCCGGTGGTGTCCGAGACGGGCGAGGCGCGCTCCTAGCCCGGCGGGTTCAGCCCAGCGCGCCGCTGAGCCAGCGGAACAGCAGGTACAGCATCCACACGCCTGCCACGGTCAGCAGCAAGAACACCAGCAGCACGGCGAGCGGCACGAACAGCAGGCTGCGGCGACTGCGCCGCGTCACGCGTGCGGGCGATTCCACCCAGGCATCGAGCAGCGCGAGGTTGCGGGTCTGCGCCTTGAACACGAAATCGAACAGATCGCCGAGCAGCGGCACCGTGCCGAGCAGCGCGTCGACCGCGATGTTGGCGAGCATGTGCAGCTGGATGGCGCCGGGAGCGCGCAGCGTGCGCGCCACGTGCAGGGCGTACACCGCGACCAGCGCGCCGATCACGTCGCCGAGGCCCGGCACCAGGCCGAACAGCGCATCGAAGCCGAAGCGCCAGCGCGTGCCCGGCAGCGCAAACGCCTGGTCGAACAGCTGCGCGATGGCGCGCAGCCTGTCCAGCTCGCGCCGTCCGCGCGCCTCGTCCGCAGCGTCGTCCCGCACCGTTTCGTCCATGGTGCTCCCGCTCGCTAACTACCCGCGGCGTCGCGGATGCCCTGGACCTCGGTCGCCAGTGCCGCGTTGAACTTCGCGGGGTCCTCCATCATGAGGAAATGGCCGACACCGGTGAGCGTGACGGCATGGAATTTCGGCAGCACTTTGCGGATGCGCGCCTCGTTGACCGGTTCGCCCAGGTCCGAATCGATGGCGACCACCGGCACGGCGAGGTCCTTCAGCGGCTCGGTGAAGTCGTATTCGAGGACCGCGCGCAGCGCCGGGATGGCGATGCGCGGCGGCGACAGCGACATGTCATAGGCCACCTTGTTCGCGAGCTCGCGATTGCCGCCCGGGTGGAACAGGTGCTCGGTCACGAGCTTGCGCGTCTGGCCGATGAAGTCGGCTTCCATGGGCTTGATGATGGCGTCGATCTGCGCCTGCGTCGGCGCGGGCGCACCCACCGTGTTGAACGTGTCCACGCCGATGATGCCGATCACGCGCTTGCCCAGCTTGCGTGCCGCCTCGATGGCGACCGGACCGCCCATGGAATGACCCACGAGGATGATCTGCCGGCTGGGAACCGCCGCCATGGCCGCCGCGACGTCGCCGCCGAAATGCTCGATGGTCCAGTCGGTGCGGTTCGAGTCGGTGCCGCCGTGCCCGGCCAGATCGACGGTCACCACGGTGTAGTGCTGCTTGAACGCCGGCACCTGCGCGCGCCAGTAGTTCGAATCGCAGGACCAGCCGTGGATGAACACCAGCGCCGGCTCGCCCGAGCCGTACACGTGGTACTGCACGTGCACGCCGTCCGGTGCGACCACGATGCGCGGCGCGCCCTCGGCGGGACCGGAGTTCGCGGCCGGGGAGGCGGCGGGCGGCGGCGCGGCGTCCTGCTTCTGGCTGCAGCCGCAGGCGAGGAGTACGGCGCCGAGCGCCAATGCAATGGTTCGCATGCGCGCGACTTTAGGCGAACGAGGCGACGTAGTCACCGATCGGCAGCGAGGAGGTGAACCCCGGGCTCTCGATGCCGAGCAGGTTCACCAGCCCGAGAATGCCGTGGTCCTGCTGGCTCTCGATGCGGAAATCCGGCTGCGGCTCGCCTGGACCATGCAGCTTGGGCCGGATGCCGGCGTAGTCGGGCATCAGCGCACCGTCCGCGAGCCTGGGCCAGTAGCGCCGGACCGCCGCGTAGAACTGCGGCGCGCGCGCGGCGTTCACCGAGTAATCGATACGGTCTATCCACTCGACGTCCGGGCCGAAGCGTACGCGTCGGCCCAGATCCAGCGTGGCATGGATGCCGAGCCCGGCGGCATGCGGCAGCGGGTAGATCAGGTGATGGAAGGGCGAGCGTGCGGCCACCGTGAAGTAATTGCCCCGCGCCAGGTGCAGCGCGGGGATGCGCGCGGCCGGATAGCCCTCGATGCGCTCCAGCAGCGCGACCGCGCCGAGACCCGCGCTGTTGACCACGAACCGAGCCTCGATCTGCGTGGCGCTGCCGCCGCCGGTCTTCAGCAGGAAGCCGTCGGCCAGGCGATCGATGCGCTCGACGCGGCAATCCGTGACCAGCGTGCCGCCGGCGTTCTCCATGTCGCCCTGCAGCGCCAGCATGTAGGGATGCTGATCGACGATGCCGCTGGTGGGGCAATGCAGCGCCGCGGTGCATTCCACTTCGGGCTCGAGCCTGCGCGCCTCCTGCGCCGTCAGCAGGCGCACGCCCTCGACGCCGTTCACCTGCGCACGCTCCCGCAGGTGCGCCAGCCCCTGCTCTTCCGCGGGCTCGTGCGCGACGATCAGCTTGCCGCAGTTCTGGTGTTCGACGCCGCGCTGACGACAGTACTCGTAGAGCGCGCGGTTGCCCGCGACGCAGAAGCGCGCCTTGAAACTGCCGGGCGTGTAGTAGAGCCCCGCGTGGTTCACGCCGCTGTTGCGCGCCGAGGTCACCGTCCCCGGATGGGTTTCCGCCTCGAGCAGCAGCACCTCGCGGCCCGCGAGCGCCAGGGCGCGCGCCACTGCCAGCCCCACGACGCCTGCACCGATCACCACGCATTCGACCCGGTCTGCCATGGGGTCCAACTACCCGCGCGCCAGGCCGACGAACGATCTTCTCATGCGCGCAGCACCTTCCCGGGATTCATGATGCCGTTGGGGTCCAGCGACTTCTTGATGGAGCGCATCAGCTCCAGCTCGACCGCCGATGCATAGCGCTCCAGCTCGGACACCTTGAGCTGCCCGATGCCGTGCTCCGCGCTGAAGCTGCCGCCGAATTCGCGCACCAGGTCGTGGATGGCGCGTTTCACCTGCGGCTCCACGGCCCGCAGCGCCGCGGCGTCCGTGTCCGGACGCTGGTTGATGTTGAAGTGCAGGTTGCCGTCACCCAGGTGGCCATAGGCCACCAGCACGCCCTGCGGAACGTGCCCGGCCACCCAGGCACCCGCGACTTCGATGAAGCGCGGCACCTGCGAGACGGGCACCGAGATGTCGTGCTTGAGACTGGCGCCGTCCTTGCGCTGCGCCTCGGGGATCGATTCGCGCAACCGCCAGAACATTTCGCGCTCGCGGCCGCTGAGCGCGACGCTGGCGTCGAGCACCCAGCCGGCTTCGAGCGCCTCGCCCAGCGACTTCTCGAGCAGCGCATCCAGCGGCTCGTCGGCGCGCGACGTGGACAGCTCGCACAGCACGTACCACGCGGCGCGCGTGCCCACCGGCTCGACGACGCCCGGGATGTGGCGCAGCGTCAGGTCCACGCCGATGCGCGGAATCAGCTCGAAGGAACTGACGCAGTCGCCGCTCGCCTCGCGCAGCGCTCCCAGCAGGCGGACGGCCGCGGCCGGATCCTTGACCGCGACGAACGCCGTGGCGCGCGAACGCAGCGCGGGGTACAGCTTGAGGCAGGCCGCGGTGATGACGCCGAGCGTGCCCTCGGCGCCGAGGAACAGCGACTTGACGTCGTAACCGGTGTTGTCCTTGCGCAGCCCGTCGAGCGTCTCGAGCACGCGGCCGTCGGCCAGCACCACTTCCAGGCCCAGCACCAGCTCGCGCGCCATGCCGTAGCGGATCACGTTGAGGCCGCCGGCATTGGTCGAGAGGTTGCCGCCCAGCATGCAGCTGCCCTCGCTGCCGAGGCTCAACGGCAGGTAACGGTCCGCCTCGGTCGCGGCCGCCTGCAGTCGCGCGAGCACGCAGCCCGCCTCGGCGATCATCGTGTAGTTAGCCGGATCGATGGCGCGGACGCGGTTGAGCCGCGCCAGCGAGAGCAGCACCTGGCTGCCGGAGGTGTCGGGCGTGGCACCGCCGCAGTAGCTGGTGTTGCCACCCTGTGGCACGACGCCGATGCGCTGCTGGTTGCAGTACGCCAGCACGCGGGACACGGCTGCGGTGTCGGCCGGCGCGACCACCGCGAGCGCCCGACCAGCGTACAGCGCGCGATGGTCGCGCAGCATGGGCGCGATGCGCCCAGAGTCGGTGATCAGCGCATCGGCGCCGGCCGCGTCGGCGACGCCGCGCAGCAGGGCGTGAGTGTCGTGCATGGCCGGATGATAACGCGCCACTCCTTCGCCATGCGGGAGGCTCACGCCCGCCCGCGGATCGCGCGGGCTGACGACTTCAGTCCACGGGGCGGATGCGCCGCGGGTGATGGTCGCGGACCGAAGCAGGAACCGGCTTCAGGTCCCAGATGATCCCCATCCACGACATCAGCTTCAGCAGGTAGAAAGTGATGTCGATTTCCCACCAGTAGAAGCCCTGGCGCGTCGCGGACGGATAGTGGTGATGGTTGTTGTGCCAGCCCTCGCCGAGCGTGATCAGCGCCAGGAACCAGTTGTTGCGGCTGGAGTCGCCGGTGCGGTAGCGCTGCTTGCCGAACACGTGTGACAGAGAGTTGATCGTGTAGGTGCCGTGCGAGCACAGCACCGTGGAGACGAAGAAACCCCAGATCAGCATCTGCCGGCCGTTGGTGTGCAGGCCCGGTGCCCACTTCTCGAGCGCCACGCCGAGCAGGAACACGGCGACGGCCAGCAGCACCGGCACGATGATGTCGAAGCGGTCGAGCCAGCGCAGCTCGGGAAAGTTCATCAGGTCGCGCACGCGCTTGAGGTCCGGCGCGAATCCCTTCTTCGAGAGGAACCAGCTCATGTGGGCGCGCACGAAGCCGTGCTGGATCGGCGAGTGCGCGTCCTCGGGCTTGTCCGAGTACTGGTGGTGGTCGCGGTGATGCGCGGCCCACCAGATGGGACCGCGCTGCACGGCCGAGGAACCTAGCACGCCGAACAGGAACTGGCCGACGCGCGAGGTCTTGAACGACTTGTGCGAGAAGTAGCGGTGGTAGAAGCCGGTGATCGCGAACATGCGGATGAAGTACAGCGCCACGCAGACGATGAGCGCGATGGGGCTCACGCCCACGACGAACACGAACAGGCAGGCCGCGTGCATCAGGATGAAGGGCAGCGTGCGCATCCAGTCGATGCGGTCCGCGCCGTCCTGGTCATCGGAGACCTTCTCCGAAAGACTGGTGTCGAACCACTGCAGCAGCGCTCGGCCCAGCCTGGCCAGGGGGTTCATCGTTTGCGTGTCGGCATTCATGGGGAGTCAGGGTTTCCTTCAGTCGTTGGCAACAGCGGACATGAACAGGGCCGAATGATGTCGCATTCGGCCCCGTGGGACAGGTAACAGTTCGCGTTCAGGCGGTCTGTCGGAGTGCCGCAATTCGCTCTTCGAGCGGCGGATGCGTCATGAAGAGCTTCTGCCAGCCTTGCGGCGGACCGCTGCGGATGCCGAAAGCCGCCATCTTCTCCGGCAACGCCGCCGGCGTATGTACGCGCCGGAGCGCTTCCAGGGCTCCGATCATGGACGGCGCGCCGGCGAGTCGTGCACCTCCCGCGTCGGCGCGGAACTCACGCCGGCGCGAGAACCAGGCGACGATCATGCCGGCGAGGATGCCGAGCACGAGCTGCGCGACGATCACCGTCATGAAGTAGCCCACGCCGGTGCCGCGCTCGTTCTTGAGCAGCACGCGGTCGACGATGAAGCCGATGACGCGCGCCAGGAAGAACACGAAGGTGTTCATGACGCCCTGGATCAGCGTGAGCGTGACCATGTCGCCGTTGGCAACGTGGCTCACCTCGTGACCGAGTACCGCCTCGACCTCGTCGCGGCGCATGGTGTGCAGCAGCCCGGTCGAGACCGCCACCAGCGCGTGATTGCGGTTGGCGCCGGTGGCGAACGCGTTCGGATCGGGGGAGTCGAATACGCCGACCTCCGGCATGCCGATTCCGGCGGCCTGCGCCTGGCGGCGCACGGTGTTCACCAGCCACTGCTCGGCCTCGTTGCGCGGCTGCTGGATGACCTTGACGCCCATGGACATCTTGGCCATCCACTTGGAGATCGCCAGCGAGATGAACGAGCCGCCGAAACCCAGCACGGCCGAGAAGACCAGCAGCGCGCCGAGGTTCAGGCCCTGCTGCGTGAGGTAGCGGTCCAGGCCGAGGACGCTCACGACGATGGACAGCACCAGCATGATCGCGATGTTGGTGGCGATCAGGAGGACGACTCGTTTCATGTGTTCAGGCGACTCCGTTTTGAATGACTCGCGAGCGCGAGTGCGGCAATTCTGGCGACCGGATGGGGGATTTCAAGCGGGCGGGCGCAAGCCCGCAAATCAGGCGCTTAGAACGAAATCCAGCACCGCCTCGGTGTCCTCCAGCGGCAGCCGGAGCCCCCCGAAGCCCTGCAGTTTCGCCGCGATCGCCGCGTCCGCCGGCGCGGCCACCGCCGCGATGCCGGCGTCCGCCAGCGCCAGCGGTTCACCCATTCCACGGAATACTTCGACACGCCGCAGCCATTCGAGTTGCCTGAATCCTTCGACCAGCACGACGTCCACCGGCCGCAACTGGCCGAGCAGCGCCGGCAGGCCGGCCGGCTCGCTCGAGGAGGCAATCCGCGCCCAGCCCGAATCCGAGGCGATGAGGACCTCGGCCGCCCCGGCGGCGCGGTGGCGATGGCTGTCCTTGCCGGGCGGCTCGAGCTCGATCTGGTGGTGGTGGGTGTGCTTGACCGTCGAGACGGACAGACCGCGGCGCAGGATCGCGGGGATCAGCTTCTCGATCAGCGTCGTCTTGCCACTGCCCGAGTGCCCGACGATGCCGACGACGCGCATCAGTTGACGCTCGCGCCCAGCAGGTTGCCGATGCCCCAGGCCGCGAGACCAGCGCCGCCGCCCACCAGCACCTGCCGCAGGCCGCCGCGCAGCGCACCGTGACCGGTGAACAGGCTGAGCGTCACGCCGAGGGCGAACAGCGCGCACACCGTGATGCCGGCGGCGCCATAAATCGCCTCGACGCCTTGCAGGCGGAGCACGAACGGCAGCAGCGGAATGGCCGCGCCTGCCGCGAACGAAACGAACGAGGACGCGGCCGCGCCGACCGGTGAGCCCAGGTCCTCGGGATTCAGGCCCAGCTCCTCGCGCGCCAGCACCTCGAGCGCGTGTTCCGGATCCGAGAGCAGCTTGCGGCTGACCTGGCGTGCCTCGTCCAGGTCGAGACCGCGCGCGTGATAGATGAGCGCCAGCTCCTCGGCCTCGGCGTCGGGGTATTCGGCCAGCTCCTCGCGTTCCAGCGCGATCTGGTACTCGTAGAACTCGCGCTGCGAGCGCACCGAGACGAATTCGCCGGCCGCCATCGAGAGCGCGCCGGCCAGCAGGCCGGCGAGGCCGGTGATCAGCAGCGTGTCGGAGGCCATGCCGGCGCCGGCCAGGCCCATGACCAGCGCGGCGTTCGACACCAGGCCGTCACTGGCGCCGAACACGGCGGCGCGCAGGTTGTTGCCGCCCACCGAGGTGTGATGGCGACCGCCCACCTCGCTGGCGGAGGTCGGGATGGCATGCGAGGAGGGCGCACGCGGTCCGGAATAAACGGACAAACCGCGCAGCTTCATGGCCGCGAGCACGCTGCGCAGGTGCCGCGGCGCGATGTGCCGCAGCAGCCGCGCGACGATGCGGGCGCGCAGTCCTGGGGAAAATCGCTCGGGGATGGCGGGATCGGCCCGCCGCCAGCATGCGGCCTGGCTCTCGGCCGCCGCCGCGAGCTTCTGGAACAGGTCACGCCGGACCGGGTCGGTTTCCGCCGCCGCGAGTGCCCCGTACAGCCACGCCGATTCCTTCTCGTGGTACCAGCTTTGCGCGGCGCCGGGCACGTCTAACTAGTAATCGTCGTTCTCGTCGTCGTCGTCGTCGAAATCGTCGTCGTCATCATCGTCGTCGACGTCGTCATCGTCCTCATCGTCGTCGAAGTCGTCGTCCTCGTCTTCTTCTTCGTCGTCGTCCGCGTCGTCCGACCAGCCTTCCGGCTCCTCCGTGGGCTCCAGGTCCAGCTCGTGCCAGGTGTCCAGGTCCAGCTCCTCGATCTCGCCGTCGAGGTACTCGATCTCCACGAGCTCGTCGTCCTCGTCCACGGACAGGACGCGGAAGGTCTCTTCCTCTTCGCGGTTCTCGTACCACTTGCCCGGGATCGGTGCGTATTCTCTGCTCACGAATTCAAGCCTCTTGCCGGAGGGGCGAGAGTTTAGGGGGTGCCCGCGAATGCGGCAACGGGAGCTATTGCGTAAGATCGCGCCATATTCCACGGACACGTATGAACTCCTCTGCGCCTCTAACTCGTGCACGCCGCATCGTGGTCAAGGTCGGCTCGGCTCTGCTGGTCGACCAGGCCAGCGGGCAGGTGAACCGCCACTGGCTCCGCACCCTGGTCGAGGACCTGTTGCGGCTGCGTGCGCGCCGGCAGGAAGTGGTGCTCGTGTCGTCCGGCGCCATCGCGCTGGGGCGGCGCGAGCTGAAATTGACTGGCGGCCCGCTCGCGCTGCCGCAAAGCCAGGCCGCCGCGGCGGTAGGTCAGATCGCACTGGCACACATCTATAAAGAGTTGTTTGCAGCCGCCGGCGTGGCGGTGGCACAGATCTTGTTGACGCTCGAAGACAGCGAGCACCGGCGCCGCTACCTGAACGCGCGTGCCACGCTGTCGGAGTTGCTGGCGCTGGGCACGCTGCCGGTCATCAACGAGAACGATACGGTGGCCACCACCGAGATCCGCTACGGCGACAACGATCGGCTCGCCGCCCGCGTGGCGCAGATGACCAGCGCGGATTGCCTGCTGCTGCTGTCGGATGTGTCCGGGCTGTACACGGCCGATCCGAACCGCGATCCGGCCGCGCAGCTGATCCCCGAGGTGCGCGAGATCACGCCCGGGATCGAGGCCCTGGGTGGCGCGTCCGCATCGGCCGTGGGATCGGGCGGCATGGCCACGAAGATCGCCGCGGCGAAAATCGCCACCGCGGCGGGCTGCGCCATGGCGATCGCGGCCGGCGCACCGCTGCACCCGGTGCGGCGCCTGGAAGAGGGCGCCGACTGCACCTGGTTCCTGCCCGCGCAGAACCCCGAGAACGCGCGCAAGCAATGGATCGCCGGGTCGCTGCGGCCGAACGGCTCGGTGACCATCGACGCGGGCGCGCTGCGCGCGCTGCGCTCCGGGAAGAGCCTGCTGCCGGCGGGCGTGGTGGCCGTGAGCGGCCGGTTCGCGCGCGGCGACACGGTCAGCGTGCTCGACAGTGACGGCGCGGAAATCGCCCGTGGCATGATCGCCTACAGCGACAGCGATGCCGCGCGCATCCTCGGCAAGCGCAGCGCCGACATCGAGGCGCTGCTCGGCTTCCGCGGCCGCGACGAGATGATCCACCGCGACGACCTGGTCATGCTCCGCGCCGACCTCGCGCCCGCCTGATTCGAGAGGAATTTGCCGTGAACGCCGCCATCGACCCGAATTCGAACCTGGATCTCGCCGCCACCATGCAGGTGCTCGGACGCGACGCCGTGGCCGCCGCCGGCCTGCTCGCGCTGGCCGACACCGCGACGAAGGACCGCGCGCTCACGGGCATGGCGGCCTCGCTGCGCGCACGCCGGCCGGAGCTGCTGGCCGCGAACGCCCGCGACATGGAGGCGGCGCGCGCCAAGGCCTTGTCCGGCGCGATGCTGGATCGCCTGGCGCTCGACGACAAGCGCATCGAGGCCATGGCGCGCGGCGTCGAGGACATCGTGCGGCTCGCCGATCCCATCGGCACCACCATCGCGCAGTGGACCCGGCCCAACGGGCTCGAGATCTCGCGCGTGCGCGTGCCGCTCGGCGTCGTCGGCATCATCTACGAGAGCCGGCCCAACGTGACCTGCGATGCCGGCGCGCTGTGCCTGAAGTCCGGCAACGCCGCCATCCTGCGCGGCGGCTCCGAGAGCGTGCATTCGAGCCGCGCCATCCATGCCTGCCTGGTCGACGGGCTGCTCGCGGCCGGGCTGCCCGCGGCGTGCATCCAGCTCGTGCCGACCACGGACCGCGCGGCCGTGGGACACATGCTGGCGTCGATGACGGAGTTCATCGACGTGCTGGTGCCGCGCGGCGGCAAGAGCCTGGTGGCGCGCGTGCAGCAGGAGGCGCGCGTGCCGGTGATCGGCCATCTCGAGGGCGTCTGCCACGTGTACGTGGACCGCGATGCGGACCAGGATATGGCGCGCGCGATCGTGAAGAACGCCAAGCTGCGCCGCACCGGCATTTGCGGCGCCGCCGAGACCTTGCTGGTCGATCGCGCGGGCGCCGCGACCCATCTCGGTCCCCTGGTCCGCGACCTGCTGGATGCCGGCTGCGAGGTGCGCGGCGATGCAGAGGTCGAAAAAGTGGACGCGCGCGTCAAGCCCGCCACCGAGCAGGACTGGTACACGGAGTACCTCGACGCCATCATCGCGGCACGCGTCGTCGATGGTGTCGACGCGGCGATCGAGCACATCGGCAAGTACGGTTCGGCGCACACCGACAGCATCGTGACTGCGAACGCGGCGACCGCGCGGCGCTTCCTCGAGCGCGTGGACAGCGCCATCGTGCTGCACAACGCCTCCACGCAGTTCGCTGACGGCGGCGAGTTCGGCATGGGCGCGGAGATCGGCATCTCCACGGACCGCTTTCACGCGCGCGGCCCGGTGGGCGTCGAGCAGCTGACCTCCTACAAGTACGTGGTGCGCGGCAGCGGCCAGGTCAGGCCGTAGCTCACTGCAGCTTCGCGATCTCCGCCAGCGCGAGTCCGTGCTCGAGGAAATACAGCACGCGGATGTTGACCAGCGCGGCGAAGTAATCGCGCGCCAACTCGGGGTGGCCGCTGGCCCAGTGATCCTCGGCCACGTAGAACAGCGCCTCGCACAGCCGCTCGTCCGTGCTGGTATTCGGGATCACGTTGTCGGAGGAATCGCCGTCCAGGATCGGCAGGACCAGCTCGGCCTCGGTGTACTCACCGCGCATGTAGAGCAGCAGCGGCTGCGGCCAGCCCTCGGCCGGCGTGCGCGCGACGAACTCGGGTTTCGCGATGCCGGCGCGGCGCTGCGCCAGCCAGTACATGAGCTGGCCGTAGCCCGCCTGGTGGCGATCCTCGTCGCTGGCCGCGACGTAGTGGAACTTCGCGATGGCCTCGGCCCAGCGCTCCTCGACGAAGTCGAGGTTCGCCGCCAGCCGGTTGCTGCTGACCGGCCGCGGGTCGAGCTTCAGTGACTCGGTGATGGCCGCGCGCGTGCCGGCCAGGTCGCGCGCATCGAACAGCACGCTGGCGAGCGCCGCGAGGATCTCGGCGCTGCGCGGGCGGCAGGCGAGCGCGTGCCGGTACGCGGCGGCCGCCGCCTCGAGGTCGCCGGCGGCGCGATAGGCCACGGCGGCATCGATGTGCAGTCCGGCGAAGCGCGCGGCGCCGATGCTGTCCGCGCAGTCGGCGTCCTCGGGCACGTGGGCCTGCTCGAGCTGGTGCCGTGCCTGGCGGATCGCCGTGTCGCCGGTCACCCCGAAGCGCTGTGGGTCGCGGATCTGCGCGCGCTCGCGCGCCAGCGCGAGCAGCGGATGAGGGTCGTCCGCCGCACCCGCGGGCGCGCCCGCCGCGGGCAGCGCGCAGCACAGCACGACGAGCAGGACGGGCAGACCCAGTGCCACGGATTTCAAGCGGTGGTTTTCAGGCCCCTGAGCCCGCCGCGCAGCGTGCGGCAGCCGCTGAATCCCTGGGATCGCAGCAGGTCGGCGGCGGCGGCGCTGCGCCGGCCCGTGGCGCATACCAGCAGATAACGGCCGTCGAGCTCGAGCGTGGGCGCCTGCGCCAGTAGTTTGGACAGCGGCAGGTGCAGGCTCGCGACGGGCACGGGCTCGGCGCGTCGCTCGTGCGGATCGCGCACGTCGATGATGGTGAATCCGGCGGTGAGCGCCTCGCCGAGCGCGGTGAACCATACCTCGAGGCTGGCGGTGGCTTCCGCGACCAGCGGCTGACCGACGCGCCCGTGCGCGGCGCAATCGGCGGCGCGACGCGCCCGCAGGCGCAACGTGCTCAGCGTCACCAGGTCGAAGAGCAGCATTTCATCGGGCGCGAGGCCGGGCAGGCCCAGCAGGTGTTTCAGCGCTTCGAGCGCCTGCAGGCTGCCGAACACGCCGGGCACGGGCCCGAGCACGCCGGCCTCGGAGCAGTTGCCGACCAGCCCGTCGCGCGTGGCTTCCGGCCACACGCAACGCAGGCAGGGCGCGGCCCCGGTGCCGGCCACGAGCTGCAGCTGCCCCTCGTACTGGTACACGCTGGCGAACAGCACGGGCCGGCCGGTGCGCAGCGCCAGGTCGTTCAGCAGGAACTTGGTGCTGAAGTTGTCGGTGCAGTCGACGACGAGCTGATGATCGCGCGCCAGTGCCTCGGCATTGCCGGCGTCGAGGCGCAGCGCATGCACGTCGACGCGCACCTCCGGGTTCAGCGCGCGTACGCGCTCGGCGGCGAGTGTCGCCTTCTCCCGGCCGCAATCGGCGAGCGCGTACCAGGTCTGGCGGTGCAGGTTCGAAGGTTCGAGCCGGTCGCCGTCGACGATGCCGAGACGGCCGACGCCGGCGCCCGCCAGGTATTGCAGCACGGGCACGCCCAGACCACCGGCGCCGACCACCAGCACCGAGGCGGCGCGCAGCCGCGCCTGTCCGGCCGCACCCACTTCGCGCAGCGCGATCTGGCGCGAGTAGTCAGGCGAGGGCGTGGCTGAGCGATCGTGCCCGTGCTCGTGCCCGCGCACCGGCGTCGCGGCACAGCGCTCGCAGTTGACCCAGCCCGAGTCGCCGTCGGCGTAGTGCTCCTTCTTCCAGATCGGCAGGCGATGCTTGACCTCGTCGATGATGAAGCGGCAGGCGCGGAACGCTTCGTCGCGGTGCGCGGCACTGACACCCACCCAGACCGCGACGTCGCCGATCGCGAGCGACCCGACGCGATGCACGCAGGCAGCGCGAGCGACGCCGAACCTGCCGATGGCGTCCTGCACGATGCGCGCCCCCTCCTTTTCGGCGAGCTCGACGAACGCCTCGTATTCCAGGCGCGTGACGGCCTGGCCTTCGTTGTGGTCGCGCACCCAGCCCTCGAAGGCCGCGAAGCCGCCGCAGGCGTCGTCGCGCAGCGCGCGTTGCAACGCCGCGGTGTCCAGCGCGCAGTCGCTGAACGAGAACGCCGGTAGCGAGGCCGCCGCGCTCATCCGCCGGCCACCGGTGGAATGAAGACGACGGCGTCGCCGGCCTGCAGGGGATGCGACCAGTCGCCGAACTCGGCGTTGACCGCGACGCGCAGCATCTCGGGCGGCAGCGTGAACGGATGACGCGCGCGCAGCTCCGCGTACAGCTCGCGCGGCGTGCGCGCGCGCGTGCTCAAGGTCTCCGCGCTGCGGCCCGCCTGCTCGCGCAGCAGCGCGTAGTACTGCACGCGGATCTCGCGTGCCGGTGCTTCGGCGGAAGCCGGTTGGTTCGCAGTCAGCGCCGACATGGCGGCGCCATACTCCGCCACGGTGTTCACATTGTCGAGCGCGCGCGGATTTGGCTGCTCCAGCAGGCGGGTGCGCGCGCCGATCAGGAACTTGCGCGGGCAGTTGCGGCCACCCGCGATGTGCGCGGCGAGAGCCTCGCGCGCGCGCGGTTCGTAGATGGCGCACAGCGGCTCGGGCAGCCCGTCGTGGCTCGAACGGAAGGCCGTGGCCTCGCTCGCCGGATCGCGGCCGGCGATCAGCCGGTCGAGCGTCATCGCATCGAGGAACGGCAGGTCGCAGGCCAGCACCAGCCAGGCCGCATCGGGCGATTCGGCCAGCGCCGCGCTGATGCCGGCGATCGGGCCCTCGACGTCGCCGCGGTCGACGATCTGCGGCCACGCAGCGCGCACCGCATCCGCGCGCTGCTCGGCACGGACCGAGACGAACGCGCGCACCACGCGCGGCGCCAGCAGCTGCATCGCCGCGCCGAGCTGCGTCTCGCGCTGGTAGACGATCGCGGCCTTGTCGCGCTGCATGCGCGTGCTGCGGCCGCCGGCGAGCACCAGGCCATGGAGCGGCGGCGCGCTCATCGGCGGCGCGCCTTGCGCGGCCGCGCCGCGCGCGTGAAGTCGCGCCTGCCGCCGCGCTTGCTGAGCAAGCGCACCGGCCCGATCTCGATGTCGTGCGACAGCGCCTTGCACATGTCGTACACCGTGAGCGCGGCGGCCGAGGCGCCGACCAGCGCCTCCATTTCGACGCCGGTCTTGTGGTGCACGGCCACCGTGCAGACGATGCGCAGCGTGCCGCGCGGCCCGTCGGCGATGTCCACGGTGCAGCGCTCGATGGGCAGCGGGTGGCAGAACGGCACGATCTCGTGCGTCTTCTTCGCGGCCATGACGCCGGCGACGATGGCGGTGTCGAACACCGGCCCCTTCTTCGTGCGATGGCCGGTGCGCGCGAGCTCGCGCGCCACCGCCGCGGGTAGTTTGACCAGGGCCTCGGCCGAGGCCTCGCGCAAGCTGGCGGGCTTCGCGCCCACGTCGACCATGGTGGGGCGATTCGCCGCATCGAGGTGCGTGAGCCTGGGTTTCGCCATCATCCGCCTATGTAGTTCATCTCGACCTTGTGCAGCTCCGCGGCGTCGCGCAGCGAGGCGCGCAGCTCGCTGTAGCGGTCACGCCGTCCACGCCACACGCCGCCGACGATCTCGTACAGCTCCTCGTCGCTGGCGCCGCCGCGCAGCGGCGCACGCAGGTCCGTACCCTGCGTGGCGAACAGGCAGGTATAGAACGAACCGTCCGAGGAGATGCGCGCGCGCGAGCAGTCGCCGCAGAACGGCTGCGACACCGAGGAGATGAAGCCGATCTCGCCGGCGCCGTCCACGAACACGTAGCGCTCGGCCACCTCGCCCGCGTAATTGCGGCTCTGCGCTGCGATCGGCCAGCGCGCGTGGATGCGCGCCGCGAGCTCGCCCGACGGCACCACCATCGACGGGCTCCAGTGGTTGCGCGTGCCGACGTCCATGTATTCGATGAAACGCACGATGACGCCGGTACCGCGGAAATGCTCCACCAGGTCGAGCACCGTGTGGTCGTTCACGCCGCGCTGCACGACCGTGTTGACCTTGATGGGCGCGAGTCCCGCGCGCCGCGCATGCTCGATGCCGTCGAGCACCTCGGCCACGCCGCCGAAGCCGCCGCTCATGCGCGTGAACACCTGCGGATCGAGCGTGTCGAGACTCACGCTGACGCGCTGCAGGCCGGCGGCCTTGAGCTCGGCGGCGTACTTGGCCAGCAGCACGCCGTTGGTGGTCAGCGCGATGTCCTCGACGTCCGGCAGCTGCGTGAGGTCGCCGATCAGGTCCGGCAGGTTGGGCCGCAGCAGCGGCTCGCCGCCGGTGATGCGCAGCTTGCGCACGCCGCAGCGCACGAACACGCGCGTCAGCCGCAGGATCTCCTCGAAGGACAGCCGCTCGCTGCTGCGCAGGAAGCGGTACGCGTCGTGGAACGTCTCGCGCGGCATGCAGTACGGGCAGCGGAAATTGCAGCGGTCCATCACCGAGATGCGCAGGTCGTGGATGGGCCGGCGCAGCGCGTCCTGCGGCGCGCGCCCGGGAAGCAGGGGAATCACGTTTTCGTCGGAGGCCATGCGCGTCACCAGCGATAGAAGGGGGCCACGAACCCCTTCGGAAAAGTGTTCGGTCCCGGCGGTAGTTCGACGAAGCCGTCGGTGCCGGCGAGCGCAGTGAAATCGCCCGAGCCGTTCGTGGGCCGCGGATCCGCGGAGGTGCGGCCCCAGTCGTCGTGCTCGAGCTTCACCGGCATGAAATACGCCAGCGGCGGCTTGACCTCCACGGGCGCGGTCAGCGCGATGCGCGGCCGTGGGGCCGGCGCCCGGCCCATGGCGGCGCGCAGTGCCGGCAGCACGTAGCGCGACAGGCAGACCAGCGTGGAAACCGGGTTGCCGGGCAGCGCGAACACCGCACGCCCGTTCTCCGCGACACCGAACCACATGGGCTTTCCGGGGCGCTGCGCGATGCGGTGGAACACCAGGTTCACGCCGAGCGCGTGCAGCACCTTCGGCACCAGGTCCATGCGTCCCATCGACACGCCGCCGGAGAGGATCAGCACGTCGTGCGTGTGCAGGTGCAAGCCGAGCCGCTCGGTGAGCTCGCCTTCGTCGTCGCGCACGTGATCGTCGGCGACCCGGGTATAGCCGTGCTGGCGCAACGAAGCGGTGATGCCATACGCATTCGAACGGCGCACCTGGTGCGGCTGGATGACGTCGCCGGGCTCGATCAGCTCGTTGCCGGTCGAGATCACGACGATCATCGGCTGTGCGCTGACCCTCAGCCGCGCCATGCCGGCGCCGGCCGCGATGGCCACCTCCGGCGGCGACAGCCGCGTGCCCGCGGCGAGCAGCAGGGCGCCCTGCCGGCAATCCGATCCGCGACGGTGGACGTTCTGCCAGGGCTGCACCGGCTTGCCGCCGATTTCGGCGACGTCGCCTTCGCGTTGTATCTGTTCGACCGGCACCACCGCGTCGCAGCCGCCCGGCAGCATGGCGCCGGTCATGATCTCGATGCAGCTTTTTGGATCGGCCAGTGTCTGCGGTGGGTCGCCGGCGGCCTGCTGGCCGGCGACGCGCAGCCGCGGGTGGTGGGCCGCGGCTGCGCTCGCGATGGCGATGCCGTCCATGGCCACGCGATCGAACGGTGGCTGGTCGCGCTCGGCGTAGATGTTCTCGCGCAGCACCGCGCCGGCCACCTGCGTCAGCGGCAACGACTCGATCGGCAGGCACGCGAGGTGCTGCCCGATCAGCGCTTCTGCCTGGGCGGGTGTCAGCAGCGACATGTGCTCGGCCACCCCGTCGCGCGCGACTCCGCGGTCAGGAGGGCTTCTTTTCCTTCTCGGCCGCGTTCTTGGCCTTCCACACGCGCAGCTGCTCGTTGAAGCGGTCGGCGACCGACTGCAGTTCCTGCACGGCTGCGTTGTGTTTCTGGTCCTGCATGCGCGCCATCTCGGCCTTCTGGTCTTCCGTGGCGCTCGAGTCGGCGGCGACCTTGGCGTCGTACTCGCCCTGGATGCAGGTCAGGTAGGCCTCCATGTCGGTGTTGTACTGCACGACCTGTCTCTTGGCCGCCAGCATTTCTTCCTTGGTGGCCTGGTTGCCGTCCGGAAACTTGCCCGGAGCGACCGGGTAGTTGCAGGCGGCGTGTGCCTGCGCGGCGGCCAGCCCGCCCAGCAGGATGAGGGCGGTGATGTGGTGCTTCATGACGATCGAATCCCCGTGTGTGCGTTTTGAGTGGGAGGCTATCTTACGAGGCGCGCGGGCCGCCGGGCTATAAGATGTCGCTGAAGATCGTGTTCGCGTGCGCTCTAGAGCCCGCGGTAGTGATCCGGATCGCCCGGTGACAAACCCTTGAATCGACGGTGAATCCACAGGTACTGGTCCGGCATGCGCCGCACCTCGGCCTCGATGATGTGGTTGAACCGTTCGGTATCGGCGACAGGGTCGTCGGTGGGGAAGTCGGCGAGCGGGGCATGGATGGTGCCGCGATAGCCGCCGCCCGGCAGCCGCTCGAAGAAGTAGGGCAGCACCAGCGCATTGGTCATCTTGACGATGCGCGAGGTGGCGGTGTTCGAGGCCGCCGGGATGCCGAACAGTTTGACCATTTCGGCGCCCTTCTTGCGGAAGCTCTGGTCGGGCGCGTACCAGACCACTTCGCCCTCCTTCAACGCCTTGATCAGCGTGCGCACGTCGTCGCGCGGGATCGCGCGCCGCGTCTGCACCGCGCGGCGTGAGTGCACGAACTCGCCGATCAGCAGGTTCTTGGTCGGGCGATACATGATGTTGAGCGGCAGGCGCGCGGCCAGCGCGCGGCAGCCGATCTCGATCGAGTTGAAATGCGCGGACAGCAGCAGCACGCCCCGGCCCGTGGACTGCGCGGCCTTCAGGTGCTCGAGGCCGCGCATCTCGGTGATGTGGCGGATGCGCTCGTTCGAGGACCACCAGCTGATGGCCGTCTCGAACAGCGCGCAGCCGAGGCCGGCGAAGTGCTCGCGCAGGATGCGGCGCCGCGCGGCCTCGTCGAGTTCGGGCAGCGCCAGCTCGAGGTTGCGCCGGGCGATGCGCCTGAACGGCGTGGGGAACAGGTGCACGAACCGGCCGAGCGCGCGCCCGAGTAGATAGAGGAAGCGGTGCGGCAGCGGCTCGAACACGCGCAGCACCGCGAGGCCCAGCCAGGTCGGCCAATACTTGGGATGCAGGAAGGCGGCTTTCACGCGCCGCCAATCATAGCGGCCGGACTGCTCAGGCGCTGAACCGGAAGCTCATGAAAGAGCGATGGGTTTCGCCGGGACGCAGGATGCTGTTCGGGAAATTCGCGTGGTTGGGCGCGTCCGGAAAATTCTCGGGCTCCAGGCAGATGGCGTGCCAGCCCGGATACGCCTGCGCGAGATGGTAGGCGCCGTACACCTGCAGGCCGGGCAGATCGGTCTTCACCACCATGCGCACGCCGCTGGACGGCGAGTACACCTCGGCGGCCACGGCCGCGCGCTCGTCGAGCACCCAGCAGTGATCGAAGCCGCGCGTCAGCGCGATCTGCGGGTGCGAGGCGGGCGGCGGCACCTTGACGCTCTTCGGTCGGCGGAAATCGAACGGCGTGCCGGCGACCG
>DASTHJ010000148.1:0-5884 GCA_035718265.1 Steroidobacteraceae bacterium
GGTCCGCGTGGCCGTGGTCTCGGCCAACCTGCGCGACATCGACCTCGGCACCGCGGTCGAGGAAGTGCGCACGATGGTCGCCAACGACCCGCTGGGCGCCGGCATCGGCATGCACATCGGCGGCCAGGGCGAGGAGCTCGACAGCTCGGTGAAGTCGCTGCTGTTCGCCTTC
This sequence comes from Steroidobacteraceae bacterium, assembly GCA_035718265.1. Classification (GTDB taxonomy): domain Bacteria; phylum Pseudomonadota; class Gammaproteobacteria; order Steroidobacterales; family Steroidobacteraceae; genus CADEED01. Next base: position 173 of record DASTHJ010000148.1, read on the forward strand.
GGCCTGGCGATCTTCCTGGTCTACCTGGTGATGGCCTCGCAGTTCGAATCGCTGCTGCACCCGTTCGTGATCCTGTTCACCATCCCGTTGGCGATGGTCGGCGCGGTGCTGGCGCTGCTGCTCACGCGCTCGCCGGTGTCGGCGGTAGTGTTCATTGGCCTGATCCTGCTGGTCGGCCTGGTGGTGAAGAACGCGATCATCCTGATCGACAAGGTCAACCAGTTGCGCGAAGCCGGCGTCGCCAAGCGCGAGGCACTGGTCGAGGGCGCGCGTTCGCGACTGCGCCCGATCATGATGACGACCCTGTGCACGCTGTTCGGCTTCCTGCCGCTGGCGCTGGCTTTCGGCGAGGGCGCGGAAGTGCGTTCGCCGATGGCGATCACGGTGATCGGCGGCCTGCTGGTCTCGACCCTGTTGACGCTGGTGGTGATCCCGGTGGTCTACGACCTGCTCGACCGCAGGCCGGACGACTACTACGCCGAGCGCGGCCGTCGCGCGCGCCACGATGCCGAGGAAGTCGCCGAAAGCATCCGCCACGAGGGCGATGCGCTGGGCGAACACGGTGGTGCGGCATGAACGCCGGATCGGGTTGGCGCGCGGTGCCGGATCCCGCGCCGGTCAATGTGCGGGTGAAGTTGTCGCTGCTGTGGGCGACGACCATGTTCTGCTACGCGTACGGCGATTATTTCGAGTTGTACGCGCCGGGAAAGCTGCAGGAAATGATGGACGGGAAGCTGGCGTTCGGGCCGGCGACGCAGGGCGCCATGCTCGGCGTGTCGGTGCTCATGCTCGTGCCGGCGCTGATGGTGGCGTTCTCGCTGCTGCTGTCGCCGCGGACCTGCCGGATCGCCAACATCGTGTTCGGCGCGCTGTATGCGGCGGTCATGCTGCTCGCGGTGCAGGGCGCCTGGTACTTCTACAAGCTGTTCGGCGCGGTCGAGATCGCGTTGACGCTCGGGATCGCCTGGCAGGCGTGGCGCTGGCCGCGCGTGCGCGATGCCTCGGCGGCAGGGTGAGGACGGAACCATGAGCATCGCCGAACTCAGCATCAGGCGCCCGGTCACGACGATCATGTTCTTCGTGTCGCTGGTCGTGATCGGCCTGATCGCGGCGATCCGCCTGCCGCTGGAGGCCTTCCCCGAGGTCTCGCCGCCCTTCATCTTCGTCTCGCTGCCGTACGCCGGTTCGACCCCGGAGGAAGTCGAGCGCACGGTGCTGCGCCCGGCCGAGGAGGCGCTGGCGACCATGAGCGGGGTCAAGCGCATGGATTCGAACGCGCGATCGGAAGGCGCGCAGGTCTTCATGCAGTTCTCCGACTGGAGCCGCGACGTCGCCATCGCCGCATCGGAGGCGCGCGAGCGGCTCGATGCGATCCGCGATGAACTGCCGGACGACCTCCAGCGCTACGACGTGATGAAGTTCTCGACCACCGACCAGCCGGTGCTGCAGGTGCGCCTCGCCAGCAAGCACGACCTGACCGGCGAGTACGACATGATCGACCGCGAGTTCAAGCGGCGGCTGGAACGCCTGCCGGGCGTGGCGCGGGTCGAGGTGTCCGGCGCGCCGCAGAACGAGGTCGAGATCGCGGTGCTGCCCGATCGACTGACCGCGCACGACATCAGCCTCAACGACCTCAGTACGCGCCTGCAGCAGGCGAACTTCTCGGTATCGGCCGGCGAGATCGACGACGGCGGCCGGCGTTTGCGGGTACAACCGGTCGGCGAGGTCACCGACCTGCAGCAGTTGCGCGACATGGTGATCGCCAGGGACGGGACGCGCCTGGGCGACATCGCCGACGTGCGCCTGAAACCGGGCGAAATGGATTACGGCCGCCGCCTCGACGGCGAGCGCGCGGTCGGGCTCAACATCTTCAAGGAACGCAACGCCAACCTGGTGGAAGTCTCGCGCGCCGCGCTGGCCGAGGTCGATGCGATCCGCTCGCGGCCAGACCTGTCCGACGTGCAGGTCAAGGTGATCCAGAACCTCGGCGACAACGTGACCAGTTCGCTGACCGAGCTCGCCGAGGCGGGCTTCATCGGCCTGCTGCTGTCGATCACGGTGCTGTATTTCTTCCTGCGCCACTGGCCGTCGACGCTGATGGTGACGCTGGCGATCCCGATCTGCTTCGTGATGACGCTGGGCTTCATGTACTTCGCCGGCGTGACCCTCAACATCCTGTCGATGATGGGCCTGCTGCTCGCGGTCGGCATGCTGGTGGACAACGCGGTGGTGGTGGTCGAAAGCATCTACCAGGAACGCGAGCGCATGCCCGGGCAGCCGCGCCTGGCCTCGATCCTCGGCACCCGCCACGTCGCCATCGCATTGACCGCGGGCACGCTGTGCCACTGCATCGTGTTCGTGCCGAACCTGTTCGGCGAACGCAACTTCCTCAGCATCTACCTCGCCCAGATCGCGGTCACGATCTCGGTCTCGCTGCTGGCCTCGTGGCTGGTCGCGGTGAGCCTGATCCCGATGATCTCGGCGCGGCTGAAGACGCCGCCCGCGGTGCGCGACGAACGCGGGCTGATCCCGCGCCTGCAGCAGCGCTACGCCCGCTTCCTGCGCTGGACGCTGGAACACCGCGGCTGGAGCGTGGCCGGCATCGTGTTGATCGTCGCGATCAGCCTGGTGCCGATGGCGTTGACCAAGAAGAACATGTTCGGCGGCAGCGATTCGGGCGAAACCAACATCTACTACCAGTGGAAGGGCAGCTACACCAAGGAGCAGATGTCGGCGGAAGTGCTCCGCGTCGAGGATTTCGTCAACGCCAACCGCAAGCGCTTCCACGTGACCCAGGTCTATTCGTGGTGGAGCGAAGGCGGCGACGCCGGCACGCGCCTGACCTTCGACGCCGAGAGCGCGGGCGACACCAAGCCGCTGATCGAGGCGATCCGCAAGGAATTGCCGAAGTCGGCGCGCGCGGACATCGGCATCGGCAACGACAATGGCAACGGCGGCCAGGGCGGCGGGCAGCCGGGGCAGAACGTGCAGGTGCAACTGGTCGGCGATTCCACCCAGGTGCTGCAGTCGCTCGGCGAGGACATCGTGCCGATCCTCGCGCATCGCAAGGAACTGCGCGACGTGCGCGTCGATGCCGGCGACCAGAACACCGAGCTCAACGTGCACGTCGACCGCGAGCGCGCGGCGGCGTTTGGCTTCAGCGCGCAGCAGGTGGCGCAGTTCGTCGGCCTGGCCCTGCGCGGGGCGCCGTTGCGCGAGTTCCGCCGCGGCGACAGCGAAGTGCCGGTGTGGGTGCGCTTCGCCGGGGCCAAGGATTACCGGGTCGAGGACCTGTCCGGCTTCATGGTGCGTTCGCCGGACGGCCGCAGCGTGCCGTTGATGGCGATGGTGGACGTCGCGGTGAAGCCTGCGGCCACGCAGATCCAGCGCAGCAACCGCCAGACCACGCTGACGATCAAGGCCAACCTCGCGCCCAAGGCGACCATGCCCGACGCGCGCAAGGCGATGGAGGACACGCTCAAGGGCGTGGCCTTCCCCGACGGTTACGGCTACAGCTTCGAGGGCGGCGGCTTCCAGGACGACCAGGAGGCGATGCAGCAGATGATGTTCAACCTGCTGATCGCGCTGGTGATGATCTACGTGGTGATGGCGGCGGTGTTCGAATCGCTGCTGTTCCCGACGGCGATCATGTCCGGCGTGTTGTTCTCGGTGTTCGGGGTGTTCTGGCTGTTCTGGATCACCGGCACCGAGTTCAGCATCATGGCCTTCATCGGCATCCTGGTGCTGATGGGCGTGGTGGTGAACAACGGCATCGTGATGATCGAGCACATCAACAACCTGCGCCGGCGCGGCCTGTCGCGCACCGAGGCGCTGGTGGAAGGCAGCCGCGAGCGCCTGCGTCCGATCCTGATGACGATGGGCACGGCGATCCTGGCGATGGTGCCGATCGCGATGACCAACACCCAGATCGGCGGCGACGGGCCGCCGTACTTCCCGATGGCGCGCGCGATCGCCGGCGGACTGGCGTTCTCGACCGTGGTCAGCCTGTTGTTCCTGCCGACGATCTACGCGTTGCTCGACGACCTGCGCAACGCGACGCGGAAGCTGGTCGGCCGCGCCAAGCTGCGGCGCGGGGAAGCGAACGATCCGGCCTCCCCGGACCTTATTCCCGTGGTGCCGGAGAACGCATGAAGCAGCTGCACGATGGAAAGAAGTCCAGGTTGGCCGGATGGCTGTACCTGATCGTCGTCGTCACCGGTTTCTTCAGTCTTGCCTACGTACCGGGCCAGATTTTCGTGTCCGGCGATGCGCATGCCACCGCGGCCAACATCGCGACCCGGGAGGCGTTGTTCCGGTGGGGAATCGCGGGCTTCGTGGTCGAGCAGATCGCATTCCTGCTACTGGCTTTGGAACTGTTCCGCGTGTTCCGGGGCACGAGCCGCAGTGCGTCCGCAATGATGTCCGCGTTGATCATCGCTTCGGTCCCGTTTGCGCTGGTCTGTTGCATGCATCTGCTCGAAGCCATGTCCTGGGCGACGGATGGTGAGTCGCAACGGGCATTCTCGAGCGCGCAATCGGATGCCTTGGTCGTCCTCGCGATCCGCGCCTTCCACGACGGCTTGACCCTGGTGGGCGTGTTCTGGGGGCTATGGTTGTTGCCGTTCGCATGGTTGGCTTCCAAGTCGCGCCAACTGCCACGAATCCTGGCGCTGTTGCTGGCGGCAGGCGGCATCGGTTACCTCGTTGATTCGTCCTGCACGCTGCTCTGGCCGGGCTACGGTTCGTCGGTAATTTCCGATTGCGTGTTGTTGCCGGCCGCGCTGGGCGAAGTCGGTTCCTGCCTCTGGTTGCTGCTGTTCGGAGTCCGAAGGCAGATCGATTGATCGATCGTGCGGATCAGTGCACCAGCTTGCCGATGATTCGCGCACCGGCGAGCCATTCGCCGGCGATGGTGCCGAAGTTGGTGAGCATGAACACCAGCACCACGCGGGTGACGCGGTTGCGATACCAGCCGCCCAACGTCTGCGCATCGTCGCGCAGGGCGAGGAAATCGCCGTAGGCCGGTTTGCGCATGCGCATGCGCGCTTCAATTCAGCCCAAGCACCAGTTTCAGCCCGGCATCCACCGTCTCCATCGCCGATGCAGGCAGGGACTTCACCTTGCGCGAGAGAATGGCGCGATCCACGGTCAGCAACTGCGACACGTTGACCACGGACGGCTTCGCCAGCCCGGAGTCCGTCTTCGACAAACGCATGTTGCCGGGCGCGTCGGCGCGGCTCAGGTTGGAAGTAATGGCCGCGACCACGACCGTGCCAATCCGGCTCGCGTTGAACGGATCGGACTGAATGACCAATACGGGGCGACGAAATCCTGGCGCGGACCCGAGCGGATCCGCCAGATCCGCCCACCAGATCTCACCACGCTTCATCGTCGAGCGCGCGATGCTGGGCCGAGGCAAGGGCAGGGTCGACCTTGGCGGGTTCGACCGCATAGACGGCATCCAATTGCTCGGTGACGCGCGAGCCTTGCCGCTTGGCCAGGAACTCTGCAATGGCCTGCGCATACAACTGGCTGCGCGACACATGCATGCGACCGGCGAGTTGTTCCGCTGCGTCGAACACCGGATCGGGCAGGGAGATGGCGACTTTCATGGGCCGATGGTATGACTAGGGTATGACTCCGTCAAGAGCCGCGCTTCAGTGAATCAACTTCCCGAGAATCCGCGCACCGGCGAGCCACTCGCCGGCAATG
>DASTHJ010000149.1:0-2766 GCA_035718265.1 Steroidobacteraceae bacterium
CATTTCCCAATCCCCACTTTTTACACCGGCACCTTTTCCCCAGGCACCTTATTCGCAGAGGCCCTCGAGGTAGCCCTGGGCCACGGGCGACAGCCGCTTGCGCGCAATCTCACGGGCCTTCGGCTCGTCGACGATCTCCTCCAGCGGCCCGCTCACCAGGATGTGGCGCACCTGCGGATCACGCGCGGCCTTGCGCGCCAGCTTGTTCAGCACGGTGAATGCGCGGGAGATCTTGTCGGACTTGAAGCGCCGGTGCTCGATGGAGCTGGCGAGATACTTGCCGAAGCGGGCGTAGAGGAAGTAATCGTCGTTTCCAACGTGGAAACGGGCTTCGGCGAAAAAATCGGGGAAGTTCTTTTCGAGATACTGATTGACGGTATGAAGACGGGGTCCAGGGTCGGTGTCATTAGACCGCGAGGATTTCTTCATTTCAGTAGTCCACCTCCAACTGGGTCCGGAGCACCATTTCTGGACGTCACGACCGGTTCCCAACCCCGCAACGCGCGCGAACGATAGGGCCAACCGCGCTCAACTTCAATAGGAACGACCATGAAATTCTTTGCGCTGCTGCTCGTGCTCTCCTCGCTCGTCGCGTGCGGCGCGCGCTCCAGCGACGAGCAACAGGTGCGCGACCTCATCGCGCAGATGGAAACCGCGGCCGAAGCGCGCGACGCGAGCGACGTGCTCGAATTCGTCGCCGACGGCTACGCGGACGCCCAGGGCTTCGACAAGCCGCAGCTGCGCACCTTCCTGCGCGGCTACTTCCTCGCGCACCCGCGGGTCGAGCTGCTCGTGAACGTCTCCGACCTGCAATTCCCGGCTGACGGGCTCGCCCAGGCGCAGATCACCGTGACCCGGGTCGCGCTCGACGATCCCGATCGCGCGCACCTCGAGGTCGAGTTCCGTCGCGAAGGCGATGAGTGGCGCATCACACGCGCCGACCGGGTGGAACGGTGATTTCACAAAATCGCCGCGATTCCCTGGCGTTTTGTGATGACCATCACTGTTTGCGGTTCAATGCGGATCCAGTCTCGCCGACACAGGTCTTGAGAGAGCAGTACTCGGTTCACTGACCATGAAAGACCAACGCAAACCGCCCGTCAGCCGGGGCAATCGCCCCGAAGCGCCACCTGCGACGCCGGGGGACTCGGGTGGCTTCAGCATCGAAAGCACGACGATGCGGCTCAAATCCATGCGCGTGCGCCGCGCCGAAGTCGAACGCCAGGAAGCCGAGCGCGCCGCCGCCGACAAGCACGACGCCGTCGAGATGTCCTGCAGCGATCGGCCGGCCGGGCGCGTGCGCCACGACGAACGCGGCGTGGCAGTCTGGGATTGGGCGGTCGCCAGCGGAGAATTCCAGGCATTGAGCGCAACGCGCGCCCTGAAGAAGCTCGAGGTCTCCGAGCTCAGCATCGCCGAAACCCAGCGCGAAGTACCGGCGCTGTCGTTGCAGAAATCAGGCCGCGACCAGGGCGGCGGATTCGACCCCTACAACCAGCGCGGCAGCGGCAAGCGCCAGGGCGAGGCCGCCACGCGCCAGGGCATCACCGGCGCGAAGGATCGCGACCGCGCGGCGGTGCTCGACCAGTTGCTGGGCAAGAAGAAGTAAACCGCGCCGCCGCTCGCCGCGGCTCGCCGCCGGCAGGAACTTCCGATCGAGATTCGTGCGGTTCGCACCGGCGGTGAGTCGGGAGACAGGATCCTTCTCAACGCTTCGCGACCGCATCGAGCCGGGATTTCGCCCACTGCGTCATCTCCGCCGTCTTCGAAAGCTTCAGCGTCTCCTGCAGTGCCGCCTGCAGCTTCGCGGCATCGCCAGCGGCCTTTTGCACCAGCGCGGCGGCCTGTGCGAGATGCGGATTGAACGGCTGCAGCGCGTGCACGTGCGCGAGGCGCCCTTCAGCGGCGGGCAGGTCGCGCTTCAGGTGCGCGGCGAGCACCGCGTAAGCCCACGCGGCCTCGACATCATCGGGTTGCGAGCTCAGCGCGCGGTCGAGCAGCTCGAACGAGCGGTTCACGAAATCGGCGCGCACCGGAGTGCCGACGCGCTCGAACAGCGCGAGGCCGGCGCCGCGCAGCAGCTTCGGATCGGAGCTCGACACGTCGATGCTCGCCAACTCCTGCTCGAGCGTGGCGTCCTGGCCGTTGCGCGCGGCGACGCGCATCAGCAGGCTGCGCGCGGCCGGCGAATCGGGCGCCGCGCGCTGCAGGGCGGCGGCGACGTCGGGCAGCCGCTCGGCGTTGTCGCCCGACGCCAGCATGATGTCGGCGAGCAGCTCCAGTGACTCGGCCTCGCTCATCGGGCGGCGCGGCGGCAGCGCCATGTGCGGCACCGGCTCCACGGGAATGCGCACCACCTTGTAGGGGCTGGGCAGCCGCAGCGCCGTGCCCATGTAAAGATAGGAGTGCACGAGTTTGCCCAGGTCCTCGACCGACATGCCGAAGCTGGACTGCACGGCATCCTCGACGGGCTCGAGGCGATTGAGCGCCTCGAGATAGGCGAATATCTGCTTGCCGAATTCCGGCTTGGTCACGAGTCCGCGATGGATCATGGCCCAGGATTCGTGATGAACGATGGACGACGTCGCCAGGTCCAGGTACTCCCGCGAACTCCTGTCGATCGTCAGCAGGCGCTCCATCGGCACCACGCCGCGCGGGCCGGTGTACGCGCGGGACAGTCCCAGCCATGCCACCGTGCCCTGCTGGTTGCCGCGGAATTCCGCCGTCTCGACGAACCTGGCGAGACCCTCCGCGAACCACAGCGGC
>DASTHJ010000150.1:0-2053 GCA_035718265.1 Steroidobacteraceae bacterium
TACCCGACGATCGGCGACACTCGCAGCAAGTTCGCCAGCACTCCCAGCAACAGCGCGAGCACGAAGCCGATGGCGAGCAGCGCGATCAGCGACGTTTCGTGCATTTCACCGGGCATGCGGCGAGATTACCGTAGAATGCGCGCTTTCGTTTCCGGTGGTGCATGAAGTCGCAGCAGCCCCTGGGTCCCGCGCTCATCGGCGCCGTCGGCGTGGTGTTCGGCGACATCGGTACGAGTCCGTTGTATGCGCTCGGCAGCGCGCTCTCGTCGGCGGAATTCGTCCCCGGCGAATCCTTCAAGGTCCTCGGCCTGTGTTCGCTGATCTTCTGGAGCCTGCTGATCGTCGTCACGGTGAAATACGTCGGCGTCATCATGCGCGCCGACAACGCGGGGGAGGGCGGCGTGCTCTCGCTGGTCGCGCTGGTGCAGCGTCACTTCGGCATGGCCGCGCCCTGGGTGCGGCATGCCGTGGCGCTGGGCGTGCTCGGCACGGCGCTGTTCTATTGCGACGCGCTGATCACGCCCGCCATCTCGGTGCTGAGCGCGGTCGAGGGACTGAAGCTGCTCGATCCCGGATTCTCCAGGGCCGTGCTGCCGCTGACATTGCTGGTCATCGTGATCCTGTTCACCATCCAGCGGCGCGGCACGGAAAGGGTCGGGCGCCTGTTCGGACCGTTGATGGTGCTGTGGTTCGCGGCGCTCGCCGTGCTCGGCGTCTTTTCCATCCTGCAGACACCGCAGATCCTGCGCGCGATCGATCCCTGGTACGGGCTGAGCCTGCTGGCGCATCACACCGGCCTCGGGCTCGCCGTCCTCGGCGCCGTCATCCTCGCCGTGACGGGCTGCGAAGCGCTGTATGCGGACATGGGCCATTTCGGGCGCCGGCCGGTTCGCATGGCCTGGCTGTTGCTGGTGTGGCCGGCGCTGGTGCTCAACTACTTCGGCCAGGGCGCACTGATCCTGCGCAACGGCGCGGCCGCCGTGAACCCGTTCTTCTCGCTGACGCCACACGCCACGCTGCCATTGCTGGTGCTGCTGGCGACGGCCGCCACGGTGGTCGCCTCGCAGGCGGTGATCTCGGGCGCATATTCCCTGACGCGCGAGGCGGTGCAGCTCGACCTGCTGCCGCGCGTGCGCGTGCTGCAGACCTCCGAGGCGGCCAAGGGACAGATCTTCGTGCCGGCGGCGAACGTATTCCTGTTCGTCTGCGTGGTGCTGTTCGTGCTCGCCTTCCGCAGCTCGGCGGCGCTGGCGTCGGCCTATGGAGTCGCGGTGCTCGGCACCATGCTCTGCACCACCTTGTTGGGCATGCTGGTGGCACGCGCGATGTGGAAGTGGTCGTGGTGGCGCGTGGCGCCGCTGTTCGGACTGTTCGTGGTCGTGGAAATGGCGTTCCTCGCGGGCAACGTCACCAAGATCCCGACCGGCGGCTGGGTGCCGCTGACATTCGCGGTGTTGATGTTCGCCATGTTCATCACCTGGCGCGACGGCCGGCAGGCGCTGCGTGCGGAGCTCGAGTTCCGCGCCGTGCCGGACCGCAAGCTCGCCGCGTTGCTGGCGGGCAAGTCACGCGTGCCGGGGACGGCGGTGTTCCTGGTCAGCCAGTCGGGCTTCGTGCCCACCGCGCTGTTGCGCAACCTGCAACACAACAAGGTGTTCCACGAGCAGATCGTGATCCTGCACATCGAGATCCAGCGCGTGCCGCGAGTCGATCCGCTGGCACGCGTGCAGTTCAGCGAGTTGCATCCCGGCGTGTTCGATCTGCGCGCGCGCTTCGGCTTCATGGAAACGGCGGACGTGGGCGAGGCGTTGCGCGCCGCGCGCCGACAGGGGTTGAACGTGTTCGCCGAGGACTCCTCTTTCTTTCTGGGCTGGCACCTGGTGCGCGCCCGCCCGCGTCCGGGTCTCGCGGGCGTGAAGTCGCGGGCGTTCGCGTTCCTGCAGCGGCGCAGCGCGCAGGCGGCCGAGTTCTTCCGCATGCCGACCCGCGGCGTGGTGGTGCTCGCCACCGAAGTCGAGATCTGAGCGGCTTCGCCATCTACGTATTGCCGCCG
>DASTHJ010000151.1:0-8362 GCA_035718265.1 Steroidobacteraceae bacterium
GTCGGGGTTGTGCGCCGAGAGGAACAGGCCGACGTACAGCTCTTCGGGCAGGTCGACGTTTTCCTGCCTGACGACCTGCAGGGGCTCGCCGAAGCGCGCCGCGGACCAGGTGAAGGTGTTGCCGGCGCGCTCCAGTTGCAGCACGTCGGCGTCCTTGGCATCGGGCATCTGCGTCTGCTCGGTGTCGGCGCCCTTGCTCTTGCGGTACTGCATGGCGATCAGGCCGTCGCCGTGCTTGGCGCCGTCGATGTACGCCGAGTCGAAGTCGGCGATCGAGGCGCGCGCCATGATGCCGCCCTTGCGATGCGGGTCCGTGCCGGCGCCGACGAACTCCATCTGCGCCTGCACGATGAAGTCGCCCTTCATGCGGCGGTAGGCGAAGTGGAACTCGTCGCGCCTGGCCCAGATGTTCACGCCGCCGGCGCTCAACGTGTAGACCTGCGAGGCGCCGTTGCAGGTGGCGTGGCCGGCGATCCTGGGCGCGCCGACGTCGGCATGGGCTTCGAAATCGCCGAGCGGTCCGCCGTTCGGCGAAGCCTTGGCCAGCGCGGCGAATGACAGCGCTGCCAGCAAGAGTGTCCCCTTCATCACGTTCCCCCTGGTTGTTCGAGACTTGGACGCGCGATGCCCAAGTATCCGTTATGCGTGGCAGCTCCGTCCCGGTTTGCTAGGAAAGAGGGACTGTCCCCATTTACCGGAGCAGGGCGGTGGCGGACCAGAGCATGGGTGCCTGGCCGTGAGCGTCGCCGACCGCGCGGGGACGGTCGAGGTAGTACTGCAGGTCGTCGCGCTTGCCAGTGCCGACGCAGACTTCGCGCAGGTCGCCGTCGGGCGTGAGATAGCCGACCAGGGCGATCCAGGCCTTGCGTGCGGCGGGCCCGTAGGTTTCCTCGTCCAGCCAGCCGTGCTTCACGCCGGTCACGAACGCGTAGGTGAACATGGCGGTGCTGGAGCTCTCCTCCCAGCTCTGCGGGTGGTCGATGAGCTGGCGCCACATGCCGCCAGGCGCCTGGTGCGAGAGCAGCGTGGCCATCATCTTGCGGTACGCCGCGAGGATGGGTTTGCGCAGCGCGTGCTTGTCCGGCAGGTCGCGCAGCATCTCCGCCATGCCGACGGCCACCCAGCCATCGCCGCGGCCCCAGTAGAACTGCACGTCCGGCGCATGGAAGAAGAGGCCATTGGGCTGCTGCAGCCGGCGTAGATAGGCCACCATCTCGCGCGCGGCGCGGTCGCGATAGCGGGTGTCGCCGGTGGCACGAAAGGCCTGCAGCTGCAGCGCCGTGATCATGTACATGTCGTCGATCCACCAGCGCGTCTGGTTCGTGAGTCCGTCCGGCAGCGGGTTGTCCCATTGGCCATCGGCGAACGCCAGGCCCATGACGCGGTACTGGTAGCGATGCGTCTGGCGATACAACTCGAGCGGCAGCGCACCGAACACGTCGGCGTCGACATGGTTGGAACGCGGCACGCGCGGCGCATCGGGCGCGAGGAACGGCTCGAAGCGCGCGACCAGCCGCGACATCAGGTCCTCGTCCTGGGTCACGCCGGCGAATTGCAACGCCCCCACCCAGGTGGCGACGTGCGCGTAGTGCAGCGCCTGCGGGCCGTGGCCCGCAATCTCCATGTGCGGCGTGGGAATGAAACGCTCGGCGACCCGCCTGCCGACCTCGCGCGGATCCGTGCCCGCGGGCCAGTCGCCGAAGTACCGGTCCTGCGCCAGCGCCACGCTGGCGGCCGAAAAGGACAGGATGGCAATCAGCGCGCGCATTTTCATGACCGCACGCTCAGGGTCGGGCGCCGACGGAGATCGAGAGCGGACTCGCGACGCCGGCCGCGAAGCTTCGCACGTGGTTCTCCCAGCTGGCGCGATCCGTGAACTGGCCGCTGCGATTCCAGCCGGCGCCGATGAAATAGCGCACCGGCACGCCGTCGCGCGCCTTGACCAGCAGCAGGTGATTGCCGATGCCCGGGGCCTTCGGTGGATCTTCGTGCGCGAAGCCTGCCGGTTCCGCGCCATCCGCGAGGATTACGGCGACGCCCAGCCCGCCGTCCTGATTCTCTTCCCACAGACTCATCCAGCGTCCCTGCGGATCCTTCGTGAGCACACCCGCGGGGAAGCCCTGCGTCTGCGGGTGGTCGGACAGTCCGAGTCCGACCACGGCCTGCGCGGACGCGAAGTCGAACGTGCTCGAAACCGCGTCGAAATTCACGCCGCAGTCCACGGTGAACTGCTTGGTCTCCTGCACCTTGCCGAGGTCGCCGGCGTCCCAGGGCGCGTAGGTCAGCGTGAACGCCGCGCGGCGCGGACCGTTCGACAGCACCTGCTGGCTCACGAAATTGTCCGAGGTCCAGAGCTTCGTGCCATCCCATACGCCCGTGCCGCCGTCGCCACGCGAGCCGCCGATGCTGTAGAGGTCAAGGCCCTCCCCCTCGCCATCCCTGTGGAACTGGTCGTGGCCCTTGGGATACCAGCGATCGATGACCGGATAGGTGACGCGCTTGCCCCAGACGTCGATGCCGCTGCCGCGCAGGCGCTCGTGCACCACGTCGGCGGCGGGGCTGTTCAGCGCGAAGCCGTACATGCGGTGCGCGATGCGATCGTTCTCCCAGGCCATGTCGTCGAGGCGCTCCGGCACGAAGCGCGCGTACACGCACGGCGGCTCGGGCGGCGTGGCCGCGGCGGTCGGCTCGAGCATGAACACCGCGCGCTTCTCGCCGGCGGCGAAGTCGTAGGAGAACACCAGGTCGTCGTAGTCGACGCCTCGATGATCGTGCTGGTAGTTGGTGATCTGCGAAGGCAGCGCACGGCCCTGCGCATCGCGCACGATCACGTGGTACATGCGCAGCTCCGGCGCCAGCTTCGCGATTTCGGCGAACGGCACCGCGATCACCGCGCCCGGCCGCGCGGTGTCCAGTTCGTGCGTCACCGTGATCGATACGCCGGCCGCGTTCGCGGCCGCCCCCAGGACCAGCGCCGCCGCGCCGAGGCTCGTTCTTCTCATGCCGGCATTATGGGATGGCGATCGACGGATCGACCACTGCCCAGAACGCCCACTTCGGATTGCCGGCCGTGTCGAAGAACAGCGGGCGATTCGTGCGGTTCACCGGGAAGCTGTTGAGCCAGGTGTGATTGTCCGCGACGCCCCAGGTGGTGACCGAGGTGACGGTGGGTCGATTGAACGCGTCGAACAGGGCGCGATACAGCCGCCCCTGGTCGGCGAGCACCGACAGCGGCGGATTGGCGCCAAGGTCGGCCTGGCACGGCGGGATCGTACGGGCCGAGAAGCAGCTGCCCGGGTCGGAATATATCGACACGTCGAGCTCGGTCACGTGGTTGACGAGATTGGCGCCCAGCGCGTCGACGTCATCGAACGCGAAGCCGATCTGCGAGATGTCCGCGCCGAGCTGCACGTGCAGCTGGTGGCCCACGCCGTCGATGTCGGCGCCGGTGCCGGCGTCCAACACGTCCTGCACGATCTTCAGGATGTTGTGGCGCTTGCCGGGCAGCTCGGTGTTGTAGTCGTTCAGCATGAGCTTCATGTCGGCGTCCGTGCGGCCGATCGAAGCGCGCGCCTGCGTCGCGAACAGGAAGGCATCGCGCACGTATTCCGAGCCGTCGGCGCCGCCGACGCTGTACGCGATGTACCAGGGGCTGCCGGTCCGGTAGGGATTGGGGTCATCCGGAATGTCCGACGCCACTTCGTTGACCACGTCCCAGGCGTAGACATCCGGAAAGTGCTGCACGACCGCGAAGATGTAGTCGTGCAGCCGCTGCTGCACGGTCGCGCGGTAGTTGGCCGGATCCGACTGGTCGCCGGCGAAGAACCAGGCGGGCGCGGTCTGGTGCCACAGCAGCGTGTGTCCGCGCACCAGCATGCCGTTGGCGTCCGCGAAGGCCACGAGGGTATCGGCCGGCGCGAAATTCGGCTGCGCCGCGGGCTGCGCGGTGGCGCCGCTCGTGCCCGGCGCGTTCGGCCATATGGTGTCCGGCTTCATGGCGTTCTCGGCCGTGATGCTGCTGAAGTGCTTGCTCAGCAGGGTCGCGTCCCCGTTGGTGGTCGACGCGGGCTCGATCGCGGCGCCGATCGGAAAGCCCACCACGCCGTAGCGCGCCGCCAGTGTCGTCTTGAGCTCGGGCGCGCTCGCGGGCGGTGGCAATCCGCCATCGTCGCCGCCGCCGCCGCCGCCTCCGCCACCACCACCACCACCGCCACCACCGGCGGGCGGCGGTACGTTGCCGCCTCCACCGCCACCACCACCGCCACAGGCAGCGAGCAACACCGACAGGACCAGCGGTAAGGCGACATGCGTGCACTTCATGCGGAAATCCTCGTCAACCTGAAATCTGGACAAAGCCGCGAGATGGCCGGACGCCGCCGCCGCGAACACCGCGACCGCCCGTCGAACTACCCGCACGACGCCCGGGAACGCGAAACGTCTTGAGGTCGAGGTCGGATCGGACGACTATTTGCGCGGCATCGTTCATGAGGTACGAAGGATGGTACAGCGATTTGCCGCGATTCTGGCCTGCTTCTGCGCGAGCGCGTATGTCCACGCAGAGGCACCACTGCTGGATGCCGTGTTTTCCGATCACGCCGTGCTCCAGCGAGATCGGTCCATTCCCGTCTGGGGAAATGCCGCGGCCGGTGAAGAGGTGACGGTCACGCTGGCCGGCGCCACGCGCAGCGTGCGCGCCGCCAAGAACGGGCGCTGGTCGCTGCAGTTGCCGCCGCAGCCGGCGGGTGGACCGCACACGCTGAGTGCCCGCACCGGCGCGCGCACGCAGGACGTGCACGACGTGCTGATCGGCGACGTCTGGCTGTGCTCGGGCCAGTCCAACATGGAGTTCCCGGTGAGTCGCGCGCTGGACGCGCGCGCGGAGATCGCCGCGTCCGCGAATGACCGCATCCGTCATCTCAAGATCGCGCATGCCGGCAGCACCACGCCGCGAACGGATTTCGAGGGAACGCTCGAGTGGAAGGTCGCGAGCCCCGCGACCACCGGCGATTTTTCCGCCACCTGCTTTTTCTTCGTGCGCGAGCTGCGCCGGACGGTCGACGTTCCGATGGGGATCATCCTCTCGGCCTGGGGCGGCTCGAAGATCGAGCCGTGGATGAGCGAGCAGGCGATTCGTGGCGTCGGCGGTTACGAGAACGCGCTCGAGGTCGCCGCCGAGTATCGCAAGGACCCGGCGCTCGCCGCGCAGCACTGGGGCGAGCTCTGGAAACAATGGTGGCGCGCGCAGCCGGGCAACGCGGGCAACGAGCCGTGGACCGCCGTGCGCGGCGACGCGGCGCGCTGGCGGCCGGCGCCGGCCGAGCTCACGCCCTGGGAGAGCTGGGGTGTGCCGGCACTCGCGAAGTTCGACGGCATGGTCTGGTATCGCACCTCGGTGAAGCTCAGCGCCGCGCAGGCGCAGCAGGCCGCTGAGCTGACGCTCGGCGTGATCGACGAGGTGGATCTCACGTTCGTGAACGGTCGCGCGGTCGGCAGCTCGCCGTGCTGCGGCGATCGCCGCTACGCGCTCGCGGCCGGCATGCTGCGCGCCGGCGACAACCTGATCGTCGTCAACGCTTTCGACACCTATGCCAGCGGCGGCATGTACGGCCCCGCGGAGAAGCGCGCGCTCACGCTGGCCGACGGCACGAAGATTCCACTCACCGGGTGGCAGTACCAGCAATCCGGCGCGCATCCGGACATCGCGCCGCCGCGCGCGCCGTGGGAACCCACCGCCGGCATCGCGATGCTCTACAACGCCATGATCGCGCCGCTCGCCAACTACGGACTGCGCGGCGTCGCCTGGTACCAGGGCGAATCGAACAGCTCTGTCATCGAGGGGCATCGCTACGAGGCGCAGATGCGCGCCTTGATGGGCGACTGGCGCCAGCAGTTCGGCGCGCCGCTGCCGTTCCTCGTGGTGCAGCTGGCCAACTACGGCGCCACGCCGCGGGCGCCGGTCGAGAGCGGCGCCGCCCTGACGCGTGAGGCGCAGCGTCGCGCGGTGGCCGCGGATGGCAACGCGGGCCTCGCCGTGACCATCGACATCGGCAATCGCGACGACGTGCATCCCACCAACAAACAGGAATTGGGGCGGCGGCTGGCGCGCGCCGCGCGTCACGTGGTGTACGGCGAGCAGATCTCGCCGTCGGGCGCGCAGCCGGCCGCGGCGCGGCGCACGGCCGCGGGCGTGCTCGTGACGTTCGCGGACTTCGACGCGCCGCTCGTGGTCTACGATTCGCGCGACCCGGCCGCGTTCGAGCTGTGCGGTCCGGAGGCGGGCAGCTGCCGCTTCGTGCGCGCCGAGCTGCGCGACTCGCGGGTGTTGCTGACGGAACCGGCCGGGACGTCGTCGCCCACACGCGTGCGCTTCTGCTGGGGCGACAGCCCGATCTGCAATCTGTACGACTCGGCCGGCCTGCCGGTGGGTCCGTTCGAAATCGAAATCCAGTAGTCAGGGGGTCGTGATGCGGAAATGCCTGGACGTGCGCATGCGCCGCTGCGCCCTGCTGCTGGCATGGCTGGCATGCGGGGGCGCAATGGCGCAGGAATCCCCGCCGCTGCTCGCGGCGATTTTCGCCGACCACGCCGTGTTGCAACGTGACCGGCCGATCGACGTGTGGGGCACGGCCGGCGCGGACGAGCAGGTCACCGTGACCCTGGCCGGCGCCACGCGCAAGACGCAGGCGGGCGCCGACGGGCACTGGGCGGTCGCGCTGCCGACCCTGCCCGCGGGTGGGCCGCACACGCTCGTCGCCCGCACGGCGAACCGCACCCAGCAGGTGAACGACCTGCTGGTGGGCGACGTCTGGCTGTGCTCCGGGCAATCGAACATGGAGTGGCGGGTGCGCAATGCGCTCAACGCCGGCTGGGAAGTGGCGCACTCGGCCAACGACACCATCCGGCACGTGGCCATTCCGCGGAATCCGGCGCTCGCGCCGGCCGCCGATTTCCCGGGGCCGTTGAGCTGGAAGGTGGCAGGTCCCGGCACCACGGCGGATTTCTCGGCGGTCTGCTACTACTTCGTGCGCGAGCTGCAGAAGTCGGTGCTGGTACCGCAGGGCATGATCCATGCTTCGTGGGGTGGCACGCGGATCGAGGCGTGGCTGTCGCGCGAGTCGCTGCGGGAGCTCGGCGGCAACGACGCCGGCCTCGCGCGGCTCGCGGAATACGCCGCGAATCCGGCGCTCGGCGCGCGGCACTGGGGCGAGGCGCTCGAGCAGTGGTGGAGCGCGCAGGCGGCCACCCGCGGCAGCAAGCCCTGGATGCCGACGGGCGCGAGCGGCGAGTGGCAACCGGTGCCGGCGGCCTTCGGCCAGTGGGAGAACTGGGGCATTCCTTCGCTGGCGGAATACGACGGCACGATGTGGTACCGCGCGCACGTGAAGTTGACGCGCGCGCAGGCCAGGCAGGCCGCCAAGCTGTCGTTGGGCGTGGTCGACGACATCGACGTGGCCTGGATCAACGGACAGCCGATGGCATACGAGTTCGGCGAACGCGAGCGCGTGCACGACGTGCCGGCCGGCCTGCTGAAAGCCGGCGACAACCTGGTCGTGGTGAACGTGTTCGACATGTGGGGCAGCGGCGGCATTCACGGTCCGGCGGAAGGACGCGCGCTGCGGCTCGCGGACGGCGCGAGCGTGCCGCTCACCGATTGGGAATTCCAGGTGCCGCCGGCGGGCGTGACCGACGCGCCGCGCGCGCCATGGGAACCCATCGCCGGCATGAACGTGCTCTACAACGGCATGATCGCGCCCCTCGGCAGGTACGGACTGCGCGGCGTGGCCTGGTACCAGGGCGAGGCGAATGCCGGGCTCGAGGACGCGCTGCGCTATCAGCGGCAGCTGCAGACCTTGTTCACCGACTGGCGCCGTCAGTTCCAGGCGCCGCTGTCCTTCCTCGTCGTGCAGCTCGCGAACTATGGGCCGCTCGCACCCGCGCCGGTGGACAGCGGCTGGGCACGTTTGCGTGACGCGCAGCGACGCGCCGTGGCCGCGGATGGCAACGCAGGCCTGGCCGTGACCATCGACATCGGCAATCGCGACGACATCCATCCGACCAACAAGCAGGAGGTGGGCAGGCGCCTGGCGCGCGCCGCGCGGCACGTGGCATTCGGCGAGGAGATCTCGGCCTCCGGAGCAGCGCCGCAGCAGGCGCATCGCGCCGTCGGTGGCGTCGAGGTCGTTCTCGGTGACTACGACGGCAGCCTGGTGGTCATCGGCGCCAGGGATCCGTCGGGATTCGAACTCTGCGGCGACACGCAGGCGAGCTGCCATTTCGTGCGCGCGCGACTGGGCGAGGCCGGAGTGGTGCACCTCGAAGATCCGGCGCCCGAGCGCGCCACGCGCGTGCGCTTCTGCTGGGC
>DASTHJ010000152.1:0-2708 GCA_035718265.1 Steroidobacteraceae bacterium
ACGGCCAGGAACGCGAACGCCAGCAACAGCATGGCCTTGTTGTCGTCGCCGAGCACCTTGTTGCGCTTCAGCCAGCCGTCCACGTCGTAGAGATAGTTGTTGAGCGGGCGGGGAAAGCGGCCGTGCTTCTTCTGCTCGAGCACGTAGTTGTCGAGGAACTCACGAAAGGCGCGCTGCTTCTCCGGGCTGCGGATCTCGAACCAGTCGGCCAGCCAGACGCACTCGGAGTTCATGAAATCCTGGAAGGTGTTGATGACCTCGGTCTTCCAGCAATTGGTGTTGCCGTGGCTGCCCATCTCCAGGATCGGCCCCCAGGCCACCGGCACGTACGCCCCTTCGGTGTCGTTGAACGAACCGTTGCTGACGTCGTAGTACTTGGGAGCCGGGGTCCATTCATCGAGCACGCCGATGACGCGGAATTCGCGGTCATGCCACCGTAACGTCCGCCCGACGCTGTTCTCGCCGCCGAAGGCTTTCTGGTTGGTCTCCTTGCTCAGGACCATGACCGGGTCAGGCCCGGCGTCGGCCTTCGCGTCCCAGGCGCCGCCATACAGGAAGGGCACCTCGAACATCGGGAAGAAATCGGCGGTGGTCATCCGCGTGGAGACATACTCGGGCTCCATGCCGCGGTCGGCGCGGCTGAGGATGCCGCCGCCCTTGTACATCATGACCTTCCGGTCCGGGATGCCGGATTCGTACAACGCCTTGGCATCGCGGTACGTCAGCAGCGTGGGCGCGAGCGTCTTGTCGTCGTTGTCGTAACCGTTCTCCGGGTCCCAGCTGTCGATCGAGGGTGAGAACAGCACCTTGCCGTGCTCGCCGGCCGGGTTGTGCGCGGCGGCGCGGTAGCTGGTCAAGGTGATCATGCAGACCGAGATGCCGAGCGCGATGGCCAGCACCATGAGCGCGGTGAGTCCCGGGTTGCGGCGGAAGCTGGCGAGTGCCAGCCGCAGGTAATACGCGAACATCTCAGGCCCCCGCGGCAGTGCTGTTCGCCGCTTCCGGATGCGCGCGGCCGACCGGCGTGCCGTGTGACTCGTAGGGCCTGAAGTCGGAGATCTGGCCGTCGACCACCTGCACGTTGCGGTGCGCGCGGCGCGCCAGTTCCGGGTCGTGGGTCACCATGACGATGGTGGTGCCCATCTCGTTGATCTTCTCCAGCAGGTCCATGACCTGGCGAGCCATCAGCGAATCGAGGTTGCCGGTCGGTTCGTCCGCCAGCACCAGCTTGGGGTCGCCGGCAATCGCGCGCGCGATGGCCACGCGCTGCTGCTGGCCGCCGGAGAGCTGGGCGGGGATGTGCTTCATGCGGGCCGCCAGCCCGACGATCTCCAGCGCGTTGCTGATGCGCTGGTGGCGCTCGGCGGCCTTCATGCGCCGGTAGCGCAGCGGCACGTCGACATTGTCGTAGACGTTCAGGTCCGGCATCAGGTTGAAGCTCTGGAAGATGAAGCCGATCTTCTGGTTGCGCAGCTGCGAGCGCGCGTCGTCGGAGAGCTTCGTCACGTCGACGCCGTCCAGCTCGTACCTGCCCGTGTCATAGGGCTCGAGCAACCCCGCGATGTTCAGGAACGTGGTCTTGCCGGAACCCGACGGCCCGGTCACGGCGAGGAATTCCCCGGCCTTCACATCCAGCGAGAAATCACGCAAGGCGTGCGTCTCGATCAGGTCGGTCCGGAACACTTTGCTGATGTGGGTCATCGAGAGCATGGGTACTGATTCCTCGCTAGTTGCTGATGAGCACCATGGGTGCGTCCTTGTAGTCGCGCATGTCGGAGAGCACGACCACGTCGCCGACCTGCAGACCGTTGCGGATTTCGATTTCGCCGATGGCCGTGGCGCCGAACTCCACCGGGGTGCGCACGGCCTCGCCGTCGCGCACCACGTACACGAAGCGCGTGTCCGAATCGTGGAAGGGGCTGCGGCCCACCTTGAGCACGTCGCCGCGCTCGTCGAGCACGATGCGCACGGAAGCCCGCTGGTTCTGGCGCAGTCCGCGGGGTTGTTCGGCGAAGCGCACGCGGCCGGTGACCTGCGAATTGCGCACGTCCGGGGAGATGCCGGCGACGGTACCGACCAGCTTGCGACCATCCAGGGTCACCTCGGCATTCATGCCCGGCCGGATCTCGTTGGCGTACGACTCGGCCACCTGGAATTCGATCTCCAGCGCGGAGAGGTCCACGACTGTGACCAGCGGCGCGTTCTCCGCGACCTGCGAGCGCTCCACCTGCGCGAGCGTGGCGACGATGCCCGCCACCGGGGACTTGAGTGTCAGGGCCTCCACGCGCTCGCGCAGGCGAGCGACCTTCAGGGCCTGCGCGTCGCGCGTGGCGCGCTGGCTGCGCAGCTCCAGCTGCAGGCTGTCCTTCTCGAGGCCGCCGGTCTCGAGCGCGTGGGCGTAGTTGAGCTTGGCGGTTTCCAGGTCGTCGCGGGCGCGCAGGTAGTCGCGCTCCGGGATCACGTGGATGTTCCAGGCATCCTGCGCGCGCTTGTATTCGCGCTCCGCCGCCGTGATCGCCACCTTGGCGAGATCGCTGTCCTGGCTGCTCTTGAGGATCTGGCGCCGTACTTCGATGGTCTGGCGGTTCAGCGCCGCGTCCGCGCTGGCCAGGGTGGCCAGCTCGCGCTCGTATTCGTTGGTCAGGGCGGCGCTCTGCACCTCACCGAGCACGTCGCCCGGCTTGACGGTGTCGCCGGCGCGCACCTTA
>DASTHJ010000153.1:0-2182 GCA_035718265.1 Steroidobacteraceae bacterium
GCGCGCTGGACGAGCTGCGCGCGGAGCTTGCCTCATTGCGTCGAGGTGAAACGTGAGGATCCCCGCCTGGGCGCTCAGCGCCGGACTGCTGGTCATCTCGAACATCTTCATGACGTTCGCCTGGTACGCGCACCTGAAGGAAATGGCGACGCGCCCGTGGGTCATCGCGGCATTCGCCAGTTGGGCGATCGCGCTGTTCGAATACCTGGTGCAGGTGCCGGCCAACCGGATCGGCTACACCACGCTGTCGCTGAGCCAGCTCAAGGTCATGCAGGAAGTCATCACGCTGGCCGTGTTCGTGCCCTTCGCCATTCTTTATATGAGGCAGCCGCTGAAGCTCGACTTCCTGTGGGCTGCGCTGTGCCTGGTGGGAGCCGCCTACTTCATGTTCAGGCGCTGACGCATCGCCAGGCGCCGGCCCTCAGGCCAGGGTGCGCAAGCGCTCGCAGAGCGCGTCGACGTCGGCGTCCGGCGTGTCCCAGGAACAGACGAAGCGCGCCTCGCCGGAGCCGGCCGGGCCCCAGGGATAGAAGCCGAACTCGCCGGACAGCGCCTCGATACGCTCGTTGCCGAGCTGCATGAACACCTGGTTGGTTTCGAACGGCACGGACAGCAGCGCCGGCGCCGCGGCGGCGATGCGTGCCGCGAGCCGGTTGGCCCGCTCCGCGTTGCGACGCCAGAGGCCGGTCTGCAGGCAGGTGATCAATTGCACCGCGGCGTACCGGCCCTTGCACGCGAGCTGGCCGGCGCGCTTGCGGCGGAATTCGAAATCGCCGACGCGCGCCTCGTCGAAGTACACCACGGCCTCGGCGTTCATGCCGCCGTTCTTGATGACCCCGAACGACAGCACGTCGACGCCGGCCTTCCAGCTGAGCTCGGCGGGGGAGACATTCTGCGCGACGACCGCGTTCGCAAAGCGCGCACCGTCCATGTGCACGGCCATGCCGCGCGCATGTGCGATGTCGGCGAGCGCGCGGATCTCCGCGGGCGTGTAGACCGCGCCGCGTTCGGTCGCCTGCGTGAGGGACAGCGCGCGCGGTTGCACGCCGTGCACGTGCGGCTCGAACCAGTCGAGCCGCGCGCGCAGGTCCGGCGCGGAGATCTTGGCGCCGGGGCCGCCGACCAGCGAGAGCTTGGCGCCGCCGGTGAAGAACTCCGGCGCACCGCATTCGTCGCGCTCGATGTGCGACTCGGCGTGGCACAGCACCGTGCCCCAAGGCGGACAGACCGTGGCCAACGCCAGCGAATTGGCCGCGGTACCCGAGGACACGGCAAACACGCGCACGCGCGTTTCGAAGAACGTGCCGAACAGCGTATCGAGCGACTCCGACCAGCGGTCGGCGCCGTAGGCCAATGCCGCGCCCTGGTTGGCGGCGGCAATCGCCGCGAGGATTTCAGGACTGACGGCGGCGGTGTTGTCGGATTTGAAATAGCGCATCGCGGCGCATTGTAGCGCCGCGGTGTACATTGCGAGCCGGCGGCGGAGCCTGCTCGAGGATTTCTCACCTCAAGGAAGGTAGTTCATGAAGAACGACGATTCTCTCCCGAAGAACCTGCTGCGCCTCGCGATCGCCACCGCGCTCGGCACCTGCCTCTCGTCCGCGTGGGCGCAGGACGCCCCCGGCACGCGGGCCGGCGACGACCTCGACGAGGTCGTGGTCACCGGCACGCGCGTCGCGACGCGCACGCGCTACGAATCGCTGGCGCCGGTCGACGTGCTGCCCAGCGAATCGCTGCAGTCCACCGGCACCACCGAGCTCGCCGAGGCCTTGTCGACGCTCGCACCGTCGCTGGACTTTCCGCGTCCCTCGATCACCGATGGCACCGATCACATCCGGCCGGCGACGCTGCGCGGCCTGGCACCCGACCAGACGCTGGTGCTGGTGAACGGCAAGCGCCGGCACCAGTCGGCGCTGGTCAACGTCAACGGCTCGGTGGGCCGCGGCTCGGCGGCCGTCGATCTCAACGCCATCCCGATGGCCGCGATCGAAAGCGTCGAGGTGCTGCGCGACGGGGCCTCGGCGCAGTACGGTTCCGATGCCATTGCGGGCGTCATCAACCTGCGGCTGCGCGATGCGCGCGAAGGTGGCGACGCCAGCCTCACCTATGGGCAGTACGACACCGAAGTCGAGACCGAACGCGGCCGGCGTCACGAGAACGACGGCGCCACCATGACGGCCAC
>DASTHJ010000154.1:0-2103 GCA_035718265.1 Steroidobacteraceae bacterium
CAATCGCATGCCGCTGCTGGGCCTGGGCACGGCCGAGCTCACGGTGCGCACCGTGGACACGATCTGCAATGCCCTCGAGCTGGGCTTCCGCATGATCGACACCTGTGCCGACTACCACACGCAGCGCGGCATCGGCGAGGCTTTGCGCGCCGCGGGCGTGGACCGCAATGCGATCTTCGTGATCACCAAGGTGGGTCCCGACGAGGACGCGTACGCCGCCGTCGGCAAGAGCCTCGCGCAGCTCAGGCTGGACTACCTCGATCTCGTGCTGCTGCAGGCCCCGCCGCAGTTCGGCGTCGGCGAGAGCTCGTGGCAGGCATTGCGCCGTGCGCGGCGCGAGGGCCTGACGCGCGACATCGGCGTGAGCAACTATTCGATCGACTGCATCGAGGAGCTGGTGTACCGCAGCGGCGTGCTGCCGGCGGTCAACCAGGTCGAGTGGTCGCCGTTCGGGCACAGTCCGCGCATGCTGGATTTCTGCCGCGACAACGACATCGTCATCCAGGCGGCGAGCCCGCTGACGCGCGCGCGCCGGCTCGACGACGCGAAGCTCGGCGTCATGGCGGCGCGTTACGGCAAGACGCCCGCGCAGCTCCTGATCCGCTGGAACCTGCAGCTGGGTGTCGCGCCGCTGCCCAAGGCCAACCACGTCACGCACCAGCGCGAGAACCTCAACGTGTTCGGCTTCGAGATCCTGCCGCAGGACATGGCGCGGCTGAACGCGCTCAACGAGCACTTCTCCACCTCGGATCGGCTCGCCTATCTGTGACGGGGCGGCGCACGCTGACCGCCATCAACGGCAATTCCTACGTCGCGCGAGGTCCGCGGGTCGCACACTCGCGCCGTATCGAAGCGGAGGAATTCGCCATGCAAGTCAAGGAAGTCATGACCCGCGACGTGCTGTCCGTGGGTCCGGAAACCTCGGTCTACGAGGTTGCACAGCTGATGCGCGATGCGGACATCGGCTCGGTGCTCATCACCGAAGGCAACGACGTGCTCGGCGTGGTCACGGACCGCGACATCGTGGTGCGCGCGCTGGCCGACCACCTCGACCCGATGGCGACCCCGGCGCGCGAAGTGATGTCGGAAGCGGTGTTCTGCTGCACCGAGGACACGCCGGTCGAGGACGTGCTGGCCGAGATGGCCGACGAGCAGGTGCGGCGCGTCCCCGTGCTGAACGGCGCGCGGCACCTGGTCGGAGTCGTGTCGCTCGGTGATCTCAGCCAGGCGAAAACGGGCCGGGCGGGCGATGCGCTGCGGGACATCTCGCAGCCTTCGATCTGACGGCGGCCGCCCGATGGACGGCCGCCGGCGCATCTCAGTGACGGACGTTGTAGTACTCGTTGGCGCGAGTGGCGTAGCTGGCGGCGCCGTCGGCGCGTGTCAGCTGCTCGAGCGAATCCGCCGGCGCGGCCTGCAATTGCTCCCTGGTGAAGGGCACGACGTAGCTGTCTTCAATCTCGTCGTAGTCGAGCGCGGACCAGGGAACCGGATGGTATTTCTCGTTCATCCCGAGGAATCCGCCGAAGCCGACCACGGCGAAGATGATGCTGTTCGACGTCTTGTCGAGCACGATGTCTTCCACCTGGCCGATCTTCTGCCCCGCGGTGTTCTTGACCGTGGTGCCGATGACTTTCTTGGCGCGAATCGCCGAGGTGTGGCCGGATGCGGTTGTCATGCGATGTCTCCTTCTGGATCGAGTGGGCCGCGATGTTATGGGCGACGGCGACCGCGCCTGCATCGGAGGAAGTCGCGCGTGGTTGTCAGCGCTTGCAGTCCGCGCTCCGCGCCGCGCTTCGCGGCACGCAATCTGCATTTCATTCCAGGGAGCGCATCCAGGCCAAGGAGGTTTTCATGCCCGAGAAGCAGACATTGAAACGCGCGCGTCGTGACCGGCGGCAGGGCAAGGCGCCGAGCACGCAGGCCGGCGAATTCATCCGCGAGGAGATGCACCACGTCCGCGAAGGCCGGCACGGCGCACGATCCACGAAGCAGGCGATCGCCATCGGCCTGTCGAAGGCGCGCAGGGCCGGCGTCGACCTGAAGCCGCCGGCCAAGGGGACCGTGTCCGAGAAGACGCGCAAGAGCGCGAGTCGCGCGTAT
>DASTHJ010000155.1:0-5878 GCA_035718265.1 Steroidobacteraceae bacterium
GACCACGGTCAGCGGCGGCAAGCTGTGGCTCATGAAGAACGGCGAGCGCAACATCACCATCAAGGACGAAGCCGGCGCCATGGCCGACATCAGCATCTACGACGTGCTGCAGTCGAACGGCGTCATCCACTCCGTGGATCGTGTGCTGATGCCGAAGTAGCCGTGGTTGCGGGTGGCGCCGGCACGCGTCACCCGCATCGTCTAACCAGCCGCCGCCGGCGGCAGCACGCGGAAATCGAGCAGCTCCACGTGGTTCACGTGGTAGTGCTCCTTGCACTCCTCGTCGCTGCACAGGTCGGTGGACAGGTACTTCTTGTTGTCGTCGCAGAACACGGTCGCGACGCAGGCGCCGTCGCCCTGCTCGTGCGCGATCTGCAGCGCGCCCAGCAGGTTGGCGCCCGAGCTGATGCCGACGGCGATGCCCAGCTCGTTGGCCAGCCGCTGCGACATCAGGATGGCGTCGCCGTCCCACACGTCGAGGATGCGGCCGAGCTCGCCGAGCCGCATCAGCGAGGGCACGAACTCGTCGCTGATGCCCTGGATGCGGTGACGCCCCACCTTGTGTCCGGTGCGCAGCGTCGGCGAATTCGCGGGCTCGAGCGGATGCGCGACGATGTCCCTGCCGAAGCGCTCGCGCAGGTGCTGCGCCACGCCCATCACCGTGCCGCCCGTGCCGACGCCCGCCACGAATGCCGTGGGCGTGCGGCCGATGCCGGCGAGCTGCGCGGTGATTTCCGGACCGGTGGTCTCGTAGTGAGCCTGCACGTTCGCGGTGTTGTCGAACTGCTGCGGCCGGAACACGTGTCCGGCCTGGCGCGCGAAGTCGTCGGCCATGCGGATCGAACCCTGGAACCCGCCGAGCTCGGCGGATACCGGGATCACCGCCGCGCCGAGGCTCTGGATCACCAGCACGCGCTCGCGCGACATCCAGTCCGGCATGTAGATGCGCACCGGGTTGCCGAGCGCGCGCCCGATGGCGGCGAAGGAGATGCCGGTATTGCCGCTGGTGGCCTCGGCGATCACGTCGCCTGGCGCGATCTCGCCACAGGCATAGGCGCGCTGCAGGATGTACAGCGCCATGCGGTCCTTGATGCTGCCGGTGAAGTTGTAGGCCTCGTGCTTGGCGTACACGCGGTGCTCGCGGCCGCGAAAGCGGCAGTGGATTTCGAGCAACGGGGTGCCGCCGATCAGGCGCGCGAGGGCATTCAGCTTGTCGGCGGTGGACTTGAGTGCCGGTGCATTCATCGGGCGCGAATATTACCGTACGCATGCCACGGACCACCGGATGCAGCGGAGAAAAATATTGCCGTGTGCATCGCGCGCGCCGCATCCAGCGGCGCGCACCCACGTATTCCGCCTTGTAACGCCTCGAGGTGAGGCTCAAGGGGAATATCAATGAACTTCAGCAAGTCCTGCCTGGTGGCGGCCGCGGTCGCGGCACTGCTGCCGCTGGGAGCATCCAACTCTTACGGCTCGAGCCATCGCGAAGCGCCGGCCATCACGCGCCTGCCGACCGAGGACTCGACCGACTTCTATCTCTTCAACAGCTACGAGGCCGGACGGGACGGCTACGTGACGCTGATCGCCAACTACATCCCGCTGCAGCAGCCGTACGGCGGACCTAACTATTTCGCCATGGACCCGTACGCCTTGTACGAAATCCACGTCGACAACGACGGCGACGCGAAGGAGAACCTCACGTTCCAGTTCCGCTTCACCAACCGGCTGGCCAACGACAACCGCGGCCTGAAGCTCGACATCGCCGGCCCGAAGGTCGCCGTGCCGCTCAAGAACATCGGCGGCGTCAGCGCCGGCGACGCCTCGAACCTGAATTTCCGCGAGAGCTACCAGGTGTGGTTGACGCGCGGCGATCGCCGCCTCGGCAACACGGCCCAGCTCACGGGCGAGAATGGCGGTACGGTGTTCGGCAAGCCGTACGACTTCGTCGGCACCAAGACCTTCGGCAGCATCGCCGGGTACCAGGCCTACGCGAACTCGTTCATCCATACGGTGAACATCCCGGGCTGCGGCATGCCGGGCCGGGTGTTCGTCGGCCAGCGCAAGGAAGGCTTCGCCGTGAACCTCGGGCCGGTGTTCGACCTGGTGAACTTCGTGCCGGTCGAGGGCGACTCCGCGCCGGGCGCCGGCGACGGCAAGGGCTTTCCCGGCGGCATCACGCAGAAGCGCGCCAACAACCAGGTGGACGACGCCAACGTCACGAGCATCGCGCTCGAGGTGCACAAGAGCTGCCTGGTCGGCAATGGCAACGGCGTGATCGGCGGTTGGACCAGCGCGAGCCTGCGGCAGGCCCGCCTGCTGAATCCGCTGCCGACTTTCGCGCGTCCGGAAGTGAACGGTGGTCCCTGGGTGCAGGTTTCGCGCCTCGGCTTGCCGCTGGTCAACGAGCTGGTGATCGGTCTGCCCGACAAGGACCGCTTCAGCGCCAGTGAGCCGCGGTTCGACGCGCAGTTCGGCACCTACGTGACCAACCCGACGCTGCCGGCGCTGCTCGACGCGCTGTTCCGCGATCCGGTGAACAAGACGCTCGGCACGAACCTGACGAACATCGCGCCCAACAACATCCCGCGCAACGACCTCGCGACGGCGTTCCTGACCGGCTTCGCCGGCGTGAACCAGCTGAAGAAGGTCACGCCCTCGGAGATGACGCGGCTCAACACGGGGATTCCCGCCGTGCCGGCCGCCAGCCAGTCGAACTTCGGCGTGGCGGGCGGCGATCTGGCGGGCTTCCCGAACGGTCGTCGACCCGGCGACGACACCGTCGACATCGCGCTGCGCGTGGTCATGGGTGCGCTGTGCTATCCGCTGAACATCGGCGGCAATGCGGTGGACCTCGGGCTGTGCAAGCCGGAGAACGCGCCGCTCGGCCAGGTGCCGTTCACGGACGGCGCACCGGTGTCCGCGGCCGACTTCGACGAGGTCTTCCCCTACCTGACGACGCCGCTGCCGGGCGCGGGAGG
Source organism: Steroidobacteraceae bacterium (assembly GCA_035718265.1). GTDB lineage: Bacteria > Pseudomonadota > Gammaproteobacteria > Steroidobacterales > Steroidobacteraceae > CADEED01. The sequence goes on from DASTHJ010000155.1 coordinate 2,979, forward strand.
CTGACATGAAATCCACCGACTACCTGCACCTTGCGGTACTGGCGGCGATCGCGCTGGCGGTTGCGGCCTGCAGCAGCTCCGGCGACCGGCCGGCGTCGCCGCCGCCGCCGATGAACTCGGCGCCGGCCGTCTCGCAGATCGGCGACCAGTCAACGGACCAGGACACCACGATCGCCATCGACTTCGGAGTCGACGATCGCGAGTCCGGCGCGGACGCCCTGACGATCAGCGCCGCGGTCGATGGCAGCACGCTGTTCCCCGAGGACGGCGTGGTGCTCTCGGGCAGCGGCACGACGCGCAGCCTGACGCTCACGCCGCTCGAGGCGGCCACGGGCACGGCGAGCGTGGTCGTCCGTGTCGCCGATCCGGAGGGTCTCGCCACGACTCGCACGTTCAACGTGGCCGTCAATGCCAGGCCCAACTCGATCCGCTCGATGGCGCTCGAGACCTTCGCGAAGTCCGAGACCGACGAGGCGACGGTCATCAACGGCTGGACCATCCAGCAGGATGCGGACGATCCCGGGACCTTCGCGGCGCTGATCCCGGCGGAAGAGCCATGAAGGGGGGTCCGGCACGAAGCATGTTCGTGCTGGCGTTCGCCGCCGCCGCGAGCCACCTCGCGGCGGCGGCCGAACGATTCGTACCGACCGATCCGCGCTTCGTGGTCGCGCACGTCGCGCAGGCGGCACCGGACGCGGAGCTGCGCGAGCGCATCGCGCGCTGGCGCGCGGCTCCGGACGACGCCGCCGGCGTGCAGCTGGCACGCGGTCTTCTCGACCGCGCACGCGCGCTGCGCGAACCCATGTTTTACGGACGCGCGGAAGCCGTGCTGGCCGCCGCGCTGCGGCGAGCGGATGCCTCCGCCGAGACGCGGCGGCTGTATGCCGCGACGCTGCAATACCGGCACGATTTCACCGCGGCGCAGGCACTGCTCGACGGCATCCTCGCGCGCTCGCCGTTCGACGCGGCCGCACGCACGCAGCGTGCCTCGGTGCGCCTGGTGCGCGGCGACTTCGACGGCGCGCGCGCAGACTGCGCGCAATTGCTGGCGGGCGGCGGCAATCACCCGGTCGCCGTCGCCTGCCTGGCCGAAAGCCTCGCGGGCATCGGCCGGATCGCGCAGGCGCGCGCATTGCTCGCGGCCTATCCACTGCCCGCCGGCAGTGAGCCGGCGGCGCGCGCCTACTTCCTGACGACACGCGCCGAGCTGGCCGAGCGCGACGGCTCGCTGGATGGCGCGATCGCGGACTACAGCGTGGCGCTGCAACTCGCGCCGCACGACGATGCAGTGCGCGCGGCGCTGGCCGACGCGCTGCTGGCGCGCGGCGAGGCGCAGGACGCCGACGCGATCCTGGCGATCGAGCGGCCGAGCCTCGCGTTGCTGGTGCGACGCGTGGAATGCGCCCCGGCCGCGCGGCGGACGGCCTTGCGCCGTCAGGCCGACGCGTGGCTGCGGCTCGAAACGGCGCGCGGTGATGCGCCCCACGAGCGCGAGGCGGCGCTGCTCGCGCTCGCGACTGGTGATCCGGCCGGCGCGCTGGCGGCGGCGCAGCGGAATTTCCACGTGCAGCGCGAGCTGGCCGACGTGCGCGTGCTGGCGCGCGCGGCAGTGGCGGCCGGAGATGCCGCCGCCCGCCGGGATCTCGAATCCTGGTTGCGCGCCACCGGCTATCGCGACGTGGTCACCGAAGACATTCTCCGCGCGCCGACTCGCGGTTAGAGTGACGGCCGTGCGACGCCTGCTCGTCATCCTGCTGCTCTCGGCTGCCGCGCTCGGCGGCGCAGCGCCGGCGCTGGCGCACGCCACGAGCACCAGCTACCTGCAGGTCGACCTGCCGTCCGACGGGGATACCGTGCGACTGCGCTGGGATCTCGCGCTCCAGGATCTCATGTGGAACGTGTTCATCGATGCGGACTTCGATGGCGTCGTGACCTGGGGGGAGATCACGCAGGCGCGCGCCGATTCCATCGAGCCCGGTATCCGCGCGGCGATTTCCGTTGCGCGCGGCGGCGAGGACTGTGCGGTCGGCGTGCGCGACCTGGCGCTGGCCGGGCGTGGCGGGCAGAACTTCCTGTCCGTGGCACTGACGGCGGCTTGCGCGAAGCCTGGCCCACTGTCGATCGGCGGCTCGCTGTTCCTGTCGGGCGACGCATCGCAGCGCGTCCTGCTGAGTGTCACGCGCGGCCGCGAATTGCTGGCCGGCGTCATCGGCCCGGAATCGCCCTCGTGGACCGAGCCTGAGCGCGTGTCGGCCTGGGCGAGCTTCGTGCGATTCGTCGGCGAAGGCGTGTGGCACGTGGCCATCGGCTACGACCACATCGCATTCGTCCTGCTGTTGCTGCTGCCCTCTGTGCTGCGCCCGGTGAACGGCCAGTGGCACGGCGCGGAGCGGCTGTCGGAGGTCACGCGCGACATCGTCACCATCATCACGGCGTTCACGGTCGCGCATTCGACCACGCTGGCGCTGGCGGTCACGGGCACGGTGCACCTGCCCACGCAGCCCATCGAGGTGGCGATCGCGGCGTCGATCGCGGTGGCCGGCGGCATCAACCTGTTGCCGAAACTCTCGCGGCTGCGCCTGCCGCTGGCGTTCGGCTTCGGATTCGTGCACGGCTTCGGCTTCGCGAATGCCTTGAGCGAGATCGACGCCGCGGGCACGGCGCTGCTGCCGCTGCTCGCGGGCTTCAACATCGGCGTGGAGGTCGCACAGCTCGCGATCGTCGCGCTCGTGCTGCCGGCCATCTACCTGGCGCGACGCACCCGCTGGTATGCCGCGGGCGTGATGCCGTATGGGTCATGCGCGCTGGGCGCCGCCGGCGTCGTGTGGCTGCTGCAACGGTTGTAGGGTGGGGGGTGGTGCCGGGCACCAATTCCCGTAATTGAGCCAATGTCTGGCAGC
>DASTHJ010000156.1:0-35796 GCA_035718265.1 Steroidobacteraceae bacterium
ACCAGGCGTATTTCCGTACGGAGATCGAGCCGCTGCTGGCGCAACCGCACGTGGAGTTCGTAGGAGAAATCGGCGAGCGCGACAAGTGCGCTTTCCTCGGCGGCGCGCGGGCGCTACTGTTCCCCATCGACTGGCCGGAACCCTTCGGACTGGTCATGATCGAATCGATGTCCTGCGGCACGCCGGTCGTGGCCTGGCGCGCCGGTTCGGTGCCGGAGATCGTCAGCGAGGGCGTCAATGGCTTCATCGTCGACTCCATCCCCGACGCCGTGGCCGCGGTGCGGCGCGCCACGCAACTGGATCGCGCGCGCGTGCGCGCGTCCTTCGAAGAACGCTTCACGGTGGAACGCATGACCCACGACTACCTCGACATCTATCGCAGGCTCGCCACGCGGCGGCCCGGCAGGGTGGCGGCCTGAGGGCGATGTCCGCGGATCCGAAACTGCAGGAACCGGAGGAGCCGCAGCAGCCGTTCTACATCGCGGCGCACGATTCGCTGGTCGACGAACCGCCGCGCACGCTCAAGCACGGCGACACGTTTGCGCTGTTCGACCACTACGGCGATTTCGCCAGCCGGCGCGGCAATTCGCTCGGGCTGTACCACTGCGACACGCGGCACCTGTCGCGCCTGAAACTCACCATCGCGAAGCGCAGTCCGCTGCTGCTGTCCTCGACGGTGCGCACCAACAACGCCGTACTCGACGTGGATCTGACCAACCCGGACGTCAAGGACGAGGACACGCTGGTGCTCGCCAAGGACACCGTGCATCTCACGCGCACCAAGTTCCTGTGGAACGGCGGCTGCTACGAGACCCTGAAGTGCCGCAACTTCGGCGAGCAGCATCTGCGGCTGCGCATCGAATTCGACTTCGACGCGGATTTCGCCGACCTGTTCGAAGTGCGCGGCTTCGAGCGCCGCACGCGCGGCCGGGTCACGGCGAGCCGGCGCGGCGACGACGCCGTGCGCTTCAGCTACGACTCGCTCGATGGCGTGCCGCGCGGCACCGACATCTGTTTCACGCCCGCCCCGCATGAGCTGCAGGCGCGGCATGCCGCCTTCGAGCTCGACCTCGCCCCGAAGGCGCAGGAGTCGCTGGTCATGTCGCTGCATTGCACCTCCGGCGACGACTGGACGCAGCGCCAGGTGTTCCGCGCCATGCGTGCCGCGCGGCGCGAACTGCGGGATGCCACGCGGCGCGTCGCGCGCGTCGAGACATCCAGCGGACTCGTGAACGAGGTGCTGACCCGCTCGATGGCCGACCTCAGCATGCTGGTGACCGACAAGGAGCACGGGCCATATCCGTATGCCGGCGTGCCTTGGTTCTCCACGGCGTTCGGCCGCGACGGCCTGATCACCGCCATGCAGATGCTGTGGGTGTATCCCTCGCTCGGCCGCGGCGTGTTGCGCTTCCTCGCGGACTCGCAGGCGCACGAGCTGAACGCGGCGCGCGATGCAGAGCCGGGCAAGATCCTGCACGAGACTCGCAGCGGCGAGCTGGCCAACCTCGGCGAGGTGCCGTTCGGCTGCTACTACGGTTCCATCGATTCGACGCCGCTGTTCATCGCGCTCGCGGGGCAGTACTGGCAGCACACCGGCGACCAGCAGACCATCGACGCCATCTGGCCGAACATCCTGGCCGCGCTCGAGTGGATGCATCGCTACGGCGATGCCGACGGCGACGGCTTCCTCGAATACCGCCGCCGCAAGGACAGCGGGCTCGTGAACCAGGGCTGGAAGGACTCGAGCGACGCGGTGTTCCATGCGGACGGCCGGCTCGCCGAGGCGCCGATCGCCCTGTGCGAAGTCCAGGGTTATGCCTATCTGGCGCTGAGCTCCGCCTCGCGCATGGCGAATGCGCGCGGCGAATCGGTGCTGGCGGCGCGCCTTTCGGTGGAGGCGCACGCCCTGCGCGAGAAGTTCGAGGCGGAGTTCTGGGACGACGAGCTCGGCATGTATGTGCTGGCGCTCGATGGCGAGAAGCGGCCCTGCCGCGTGCGCACCTCGAACGCCGGGCAGGTGCTGTTCACCGGCATCGCCACGCCGGAGCGTGCGGCGCGCATGGCAGAGGAGCTGTCGTCCAGCCATTTCCTGACCGGCTGGGGCATCCGCACGGTCTGCGAACGCGAACCGCGTTTCAATCCGACCTCGTACCACAACGGCTCGATCTGGCCGCACGACAACTCGCTGATCGCGCTGGGCCTGGCGCGCTACGGGCATTCCGAGCTCGCGGCGAAGCTGACCACCGCCATCCTCGATGCCGCGATCCACATGGATCTGCGACGGCTGCCGGAGTTGTACTGCGGCATGCGCCGCCGCCGCGACAAGGGGCCAATTCTCTATCCGGTCGCCTGCTCGCCGCAGGCCTGGGCGGCCGCCGCACCGTTCGCGATGCTGCAGGCCTGTCTAGGGCTCGAGGTGGATGCCTCGCAGCGCGTCGCGCGACTGCGCTATCCGCGGCTGCCCGAAAGGCTGCACGCGCTGGAAGTGCACGGCCTGCCGATCGGCGAGGCCACGGTCGACCTGCTGTTGCGCCGGCACGGCGACGGCGTCGCCGTCAACATCGTGCGTCGGCACGGTGACGCGGAGCTCGTCACGCTGCAGCGCTGAGTCGGTTCGCTCCCGCGCCTCACTGACCCGGCAGCTTGCTGGCCATTTCCTTGTGTTCCTTGAGCGTCGGCAGCGTCTTCTTCGCGAAGCCGGCCAGGTCGGCGTCCGACGATTCGGAGGCGGCCTCGAACAACGCAATCGCCTTGTCGTGATCCATGTTCATGTGGCTGGAATATTCGCGGTCGAACTCCGTGCCGTCGGCGCTCTCCAGCTTCTTGACCATGTCCTTGTGCTTGGAGTCGAGCATCTTCGGCGCCTCGATGCCCTTGGTCCTGGCGATCGCGGCCAGCTCGTTGTTCGCCTTGCCGTGATCCGTGACCATGCGCTGCGCGAACTGGCGCACTTCGGCGTTCTTCGACTTGCGCAGTGCGATCTTGCCCAGTTCGACCTCGGTCATGCCGTCCTGCGCGGCCTTCTGCACGAATACCGTGGGAGCGGGCGGGGAGTCCTCGGCCTCGGCGGCCATCGCCGCACCCGACACGCCGGCGATCGCCAGGAACAGGAGGGTCTTGGATGTGCTCAAGTGCATGTTCGGTCTCCCGATCAGTTGCGGATGTGCCCCAAGCCTGCGGGCCCGGGCGCGGGAATGCAGTCGGCGCGCGACGCCGGTGCGTGCTGCGCCACGCCTACAGCCGGGCGGAAGTTAGGCGAGTTTGCCGGAGTCGAACCGCAGCGAGCGTGCATGGCGCGGCACGCGGGCGCCGAGCACCTCGCCGAGGCCGGTCAGCGTGGCGCGCACGGCGCGTTGCAAGGCGCCGGCCATGGTGTCCTGCGGCACGATGAGCTGGAAGCCGCGCGTGTGCGCGTCGCAGGCCGTCATCCACACGCAGCTCTCGGCGGAAATGCCCGCGATCAGCAGCGTGTCCACGCGGCGGTCGGCCAGCAGCATCTCGAGCGGCGAGCCGTAAAAGGCGGAGTGGCGCGGCTTGAGCACGATGGAATCGCGCGGCTCGGGCAGCAGGCTCCCGACCAGCTCGGCGCCCGGCCCGGCGTGGCGCATGCAGTAGGCGATCAATCCGGCCGAGTCGCTGCGCCACGGCCCGAGGTTGTCGTTGGCATAGATGACCGGCACGCGTTGCGTGCGCGCGTGCGCGAGCAACGCGCGGATCGCCGGCGCCTGGCGCGCCAGCGCCCGACGCACGGCCGGTCCGTCCGGAAAATCGAAGTCGGTGATCAGGTCCAGGGCGAGTACGGCCACTCGCCCCGACCGGCGCGGTCGCGGCTGCAATCCACGACGCATCGCCCCTGGCTACTTCTTCTTTCTCCGCGAGCCGCCGCTGCTCGAGCGCTTCTTCGGCACCTTGGCGCCGGAGCGCCGCGCCTCGGACAGCCCAATGGCGATGGCCTGCTTGCGGCTCTTCACCTTCTTGCCGGACCGGCCGCTCTTCAGCGTGCCGCGCTTGCGCTCGTGCATGGCCCGCTTGACCTTGCTCTGCGCCTTCTTGCCGTATTTCCTGGCCATGTTCGCTCCTCGTTCAGCGAGCCCGCGCCATGCGGCCGGTCTGCGAGCGCTCCTTCTGGCCAGTCGGCGGCGGCATGTCGCTGTCCTCGATTTCGCTTTCGAGCTCGGCCTTGCGGGTGGCGAGCTGCTCGCCGAGCGCCTGCAGGTCCATGTCAGAGTCGCGCGACTTGCTGAACATGCCGCCCGGCTTCTCCTCTTCCTTGACGTGGTGCTTGATCATCTCGGAGAGCACCGTCACCTTCGCGTCGAAGTAGTCGTCGTCGGGCGAGGATGCCTCGATCTCGGCGATCAGCTTCTCGGCACCGGCGTGCTCGACTTCGGCCTCGTGGTGGATGTCGGTCTCGTCGGTGGCCTCGAGGAAGGCGGGATAGAAGATCTCCTCCTCGATCTTGGTGTGGATCTTGAGCGCATTGCAGACCTGGGTCGCCAGCCGCTGCTTGCGATCCGCGTCGCGCGCCTTCTCGAATTGTTCGAACAGGTCTTCGACCGTGCGATGGTCCGCCTTCAGCAGCGCGATCGCGTCGGGGTTCTTGCCTGCTTTCGCCGGCTTTGCTCGTGCCATGGTGGGTCCTCCGTATGTGGCCTCGCCATGCTGAAGTGACCCGCGCGCTTGCGATATCGACGTTCATGCGTCCTCGACGTCAGGCGACACTCACAAGCAATGCGAGCGTTTCGCATTTCCGATCAAGCTGCGGAGCGCGCATCGCTTGCCGCCTCCTACATCGGCGGACCCGCCACCGGTTCCTAATGTGTCCGACAGCTTCGCGTCGAAGGAGGAGGCCATGGCAACGCAAAATCCACGCGAGGGCATGCTCGCCCTGCAACAGGCTGGCGCCGAGGCCGGCAATCGCATCTCGGTCACTTCGCCGGCGATCCACGGCAGCATCGCCCGGGTGCAATCCGAATACGGCGAGGGCGTCTCGCCGGAGATCTGGTGGGAACGCGTCGAGGGCGCCAAGTCCTATGCGCTGATCCTCGAGGACCCGGATGCGCCGTCGCCCGCGCCGTTCGTGCACTGGGTGGCCTACAACATTCCGGCGGACCGGACTTCGCTGCCCGAAGGCCTGCAGGAGCAGGAACAGCTCACCGAGCCCGCGCCGCTGCTGCAGGGCAAGACCAGCAAGGGCAACGTCGGGTATTTCGGGCCGCGGCCTCCGGTCGGCGATCCGCCGCATCACTACCATTTCCAGGTGTTCGCGCTGGACCGCACGCTGGACGTGCGGCCCGGCGCCGATCGTGACGAGGTGCTGAGCGCCATGTCGGGCCACGTGATCGCGGCCGGCGAACTGGTGGGCACGTACCAGCAGACCGAGCAGCCGGGGTAGCCGGCGCATGGACGCTCCCGCCAGACGCAATGGCTCGGACATCCTGATCGACTGCCTGGTGGCCTGGGGCGTCGACACGATCTTTGGACTGCCCGGCGACGGCATCAACGGCGTCATGGAGGCGATCCGCAAGCGCGACGACATCCGCTTCATCCAGGTGCGGCATGAGGAGTCCGCGGCACTCATGGCCTGCGCGCACTCGAAGTGGACCGGCCGCATCGGCTGCTGCCTCGCGACCACGGGACCGGGCGGCGTGCACCTGTTGAACGGGCTGTACGACGCCAGGTTCGACAAGGCATCGGTCATCGCCATTACGGGTCTGCCTTACCACGATCTCATCGACACGTTCACGCAGCAGGACGTCGACCTGCCGAAGCTGTTCGCCGACGTGGCGGCCTACAGCACGCGTATCATGAGCGCCGCGCACGTCGAGAACGCGGTGTCGCTGGCCTGCCGCATCGCCTGTTCGCAGCACGCGGTGGCGCACGTGGCGATTCCCACGGACGTGCAGGAGGAGACGGTCGAGGACTCGCAACCCTCGATGCGCAACGTCGCGCACCACGTCTCGTTCGCGCACCAGGAGAGCGAGCGCGTGCCGGAGGAGCCGGAGATCGCGCGTGCCATCGACATCCTGAATCGTGGCAAGCGCGTCGCGATACTGGCGGGCCATGGGGCGCAGCAGGCGGGCGGTGAGCTGCTCGAAGTCGCCGAGCTGCTCGGCGCGCCCATCGTCAAGGCGCTGCTCGGCAAGGCGGTGGTGCCCGACGATCATCCGCTGTGCCTGGGCGGCATCGGCCTGCTGGGCACGCGACCCTCGCAGGAAGCCTTCGAGGAATGCGACACGCTGCTGATCGTCGGCTCGACGTTTCCGTACGTCGAGTACTACCCGAAGCCCGGACAGGCACGCGGCGTGCAGATCGATCGCGACGCCTCGCGCATCGGCTTGCGGTTTCCGGTCGAGGTGGGCCTGGTCGGCGACGCGCGCAAGACGCTCGCCATCCTCGCCGCGCGCCTCAAGGCACACGGCGACCGGCAATTCCTCGAGTGCTGCCAGCGCCGCATGCGCGAGTGGCGGGCGCTGCTCGAGACATCCGCGGACAACGGCAACGGGCAGTTGGCGCCCGGCAAGCTCGCCTGCGAGCTGGACCGCCGGCTCGCGGACGATGCGCTGGTCGCCTGGGACTCCGGGCACAACACCGGCGTGCTGGCGCGCTACGTGCAGGCGCGCGGCACGCAGCGGTTCGCCGGCTCGGGAATGCTCGCCACCATGGCCTGCTCGATTCCGTACGCCATCGCCGCGGCGCTCGCGTTTCCCGGCCGCCAGGTGGTCGCGTTCACCGGCGACGGCGGACTCTCGATGTTGTTGGGTGAGCTCGCGACCCTCGTGCGCTACCGTCTGCCCATCAAGATCGTGGTCATGAAGAACAATTCGCTCGGCCAGATCAAGTGGGAGCAGCTCATGTTCCTCGGCAACCCCGAGTTCGAGTGCGACCTGACGCCCATCGACTTCGCGCGCGTCGCGGAAGGTTTCGGCATCGCGGGCTTCCGCAGCGATTCGCCGGACACGGTCGGCGAAGCGCTGGACGCCTTGCTGGCGCACGACGGTCCCGCGCTGCTCGAGGCGAGCGTCGATCCGTACGAACCGCTGCTGCCCGCCAAGCGCATCGAGAAGTACGCGCAGAACCTGCAGAAGGCGCTGGATGCCGGTACGCGCGACGCCGAGCAGATCCGCGCCGCGCTGGCGCGCGAGCCGTCGCGCTCGCAGCTCGCCGACGGCGACTCCGGCGCGCTGATCGGTGCCGAGGGCACGGAGCCCATCGGCGCGCCGCGTCGCAGCGGCGAGGCGCAGCAACGGCCGATCGACGAGGAAGTGGATGCGGCGGTGGCCGGGACTTTTCCGGCCAGCGATCCATACAGCCATTCGACGGTCGAGGGGCACCGCGCGGGCCGCTGAGCGCCGCGGCTCAGGCGCGCGTCAGGCGCGAGATCGTGCGCGCCAGCATCTCCGGATCCGCGGGCTTGGTGAGGTGCGCATCGAAACCGGCATCCGTGGCGAGCTGCTTGTCGGTGTCCTGGCCCCAGCCGCTGACCGCGATGACCGTGATGCGTGCGCCGAATTTGGCGCGGATGCGCCGGCAGGTTTCGTAGCCGTTCAGACCCGGCATGCCGATGTCGAGCAGCACGACGTGTGGCGGGTCCTCGTCGATGGCCGCCAGGGCCTGCTGCGCCGCATAGGCGACGCGCACCTGCGCGCCCTCGAGCTCGGCGAGCAATGCCATCGAATCCGCCGCGTCTGGATTGTCGTCGACGATCAGCAGGCGCAGTCCGTCGAGCGCCGGCCGCGATGCGCTCGACCCCGGCTCGGAAGGTGCCGCCGGCAGGCGCGTCGGCAGCGTGACGACGAACTCGCTGCCGGCGTTTTCGCCGGCGCTGCGCGCCACCAGGCTGCCGCCATGCAGTTCCACCAGCCGGCGCGCGATCGCCAGCCCGATGCCGAGCCCGCCGTGGTGCTCGCGCATGCGCGTGGCGGCCTGCGCGAACAGGTCGAACACGCGCGGCAATTGTTCGGCTGGAATGCCGATACCGGTGTCCGCGACACGGATCACGAGCTGTTCCTCGCCGTCGGCCAGGTCCAGTTGCGCGGCGACGCGCACGCGGCCGCCGGCCGGCGTGAACTTGCTGGCGTTCTGCAGCAGGTTGGCGATCACCTGGGAAATTCGCGTCGCGTCGACGTGCAGCGTCAGCTCCGGAAGTGGCTCGACGGTCAGCTCGAGCCGCGCCGCCTCGATGGCCGTGCGCGTGGCCTCGACGGCGCTCTCGATCAGCGTCGACAATGATACCGGCGCGCGTTTCAGCTCGATCTTGCCCGCGGAGATGCGCGCCACGTCGAGCAGGTCGTCGATGAGGCGCACCATGTGCGCGATCTGCCGCTCCATCATGGGCCGCACGGATTCGAGCAGGTCCGGGCGCGTGCGCACGTTCTTCAGGAGCTCGATGCCGTTGCGGATCGGTACCAGCGGATTGCGCAGCTCGTGCGCCAGCACGGCGATGAATTCGTTCTTGTGCCGGTCGGCCTCGCGCAGCCGGCGCTCGCTCTCACGCAGCGCCGCCTCGCCGCGCGTGCGCTCGGTGATGTCGCGCACCACCGAGACCGAGCCGATGATGCGGCCGCTGGCATCGCGCACCGGCGCGGCGCTGACCTGGCGATGGCGCAGCTCGCCGCTGCGCGGCGTGCGCACCAGGTGCTCCTCGTCGCGGATGATCTCGCCCTGCAGCGCGCGCAGCGGCGGCGCCTCCTCGGGCGGCCGCGGCGTGCCGTCCGGCCGCAGCACCTCGAGCCTGGAGACGACCTCGGCGACCGGTACGCCGCTCACGGTGTCGTGGCCGAACTCACGCATCGCGGCCGGATTCGCATAGGTGTAGCGCCGCTGCGCGTCGGTGAAATAAACCTCCTCGGTCATGCTGTTGAGCAGCGCGGCCAGCCATTCTTTTTCGGCGCGCTCGGCTTCGAGCACGCGCGCCAGATCCGGTGCGGACTTCGGTTCGTTCTCGGGCTTGCTCATGCGGCTACCGTACGTTGAACTCCACGCGGTCGAGATACTCCTCGATGCGGTGGAACGCATCGTCGCCGATCTCGGCGGAGTCGCGCATCTTCACCAGCGCCTCGCGCTGCGCGTCGAGGATGCGGATGCGCAGCAGGTTGCGCGCCTCGCGTGCCGTGGCGTGCGGCGCGTCGCTTTCCGCCACCTCGGTGGTCACGAATTCGTCGCGCAGCGCGTTGGCGGCCGGGGACTTGTCTTCATCGAGGATCTCGAGCGCCACCAGCGCGAGCACGTCCTGCGCGACGCGCACCTCGCGGTCGACGGTGCCGTCGTCCTTGAGGCCCAGCGACAGGATCAGCGGCCGCAGCGTCAGGCCCTGCAGCACCAGCGTGCCGACCACCACGAAGAATGCGCACAGCAGCGCCAGGTCGCGGTGCGGAAAGGCCTCGGGCAGGGCGTACGCGGTGGCGAGCGAGACGATGCCGCGCATGCCGGCCCAGCCGACGACGAAGCTGCCACGCATGGTGGGCACGAACTTGCCCGGCCAGCGTCCCGGACCGAACAGGCGATGCTTCCACCAGGCCAGTCGGTTGTAGAACATCACCCACGCCAGGCGCACCAGGATCACGGTGCCGAGCACCGCGCCCGCGACTTCCAGGTAGTAGACCCGGTCGGTGGCGTGCAGCGATTGCAGGATGGGCCGCAACTGCAGCCCGATGAGCACGAAGGCCAGCACGTTGAGCACGAACACCACGGTTTCCCACACCGCGTACGAGGGAATGCGCAGCGCCGCCGGCGTGCGTTGCGGCGCGATGCGCGAGGCGCTGATCGCATACACCACCACCGTCACGATGGGTGACAGCCCGACTTCCTCGGCGAAGATCCACACCAGGAAGGTGGTGACGAACTGCAGCACGATGGCGCTCGGCACGTCCGTCACGCGCGCCATGATGCGCGAGAAGATCTGTGCGAGCACGTAGCCGACCACGACGCTGGAGAGCATGGCGAGCGACAGCAGCACCGTGCCCGTGCCGGTGAAGGTCGCGCCCATGGTCACGCTGACCGCGAGCCGGTAGGTCATGAGCGCGGTGGCATCGTTGAGCAGGCTCTCGCCCTCGAGGATCACCAGCACGCGGTGCGGGATGCGCAGGCGGCGCATCACGGCCGAGGCCGCCACCGCGTCCGGTGGCGCGACGATGGCGCCCACGGCAATGGCGGCCGGCCAGGGCATGTCCGGCACCAGGTAGTGCACCAGCCAGGCCACCGCCGCGGTAGTCAGGCCGACGGCCACGAACACCAGCGACATGACCGGGATCCAGTGGCGCTTCAGGTCGCGCAGCGAGGTGTCGAAGGCGGCGTCGAGCAGTGCCGGCGCGACGAACAGCGCCAGCGTGAGCTCCGGCTCGAGCGAAAGTTGCGGTGCGTTGGGGATGAAGGCCAGCGCGGTGCCGCCGAGCGCCAGCAGCGAGGGGTAGGGGAGCTGGAAGCGGCGCGCCAGCGCCGTGAGCACGACCGCGCAGACCAGCATGACCAGGATCGACTGGAAGACGATCATGTGCCGGAGTCTACGCACAAGACGGCGGGTTCGCGCGGCGACGCGCGGCGGCGTAATCTTCGCGCCATGGAAACGCGTCGACTCGGAAAAGACCTCGAAGTCTCGGCCCTGGGTCTCGGCTGCATGGGCCTGAGCCATGCGTACGGGCCGCCGACGGAGAGAACGGCGGGCATCCGGCTGATCCGCACCGCCGTGGAGCGCGGCGTGACCTTGTTCGACACCGCGGAGATCTACGGGCCGTTCACCAACGAGGAGCTCGTCGGCGAAGCGCTGCAGCCGGTGCGCGCGCAGGTGAAGATCGCGACCAAGTTCGGCTTCGGCATCGATGCCGCCGGCAAGCCGACCAACACGTTGAACAGCCAGCCCGCGCACATCCGCGAGGTGGTCGAGGCGTCATTGCGCCGCCTGCGCACTGACTACATCGACCTGCTGTACCAGCATCGCGTCGATCCGCAGGTGCCGATCGAAGAGGTGGCAGGGACGGTCCGGGACCTGATCCGGGAAGGCAAGGTACGGCACTTCGGCCTGTCCGAAGCGAGCGTGAAGACGCTGCGCCGCGCGCATGCGGTGCAGCCCGTGGCGGCGTTGCAGAGCGAGTACTCGCTGTGGTGGCGCGAACCCGAGGAGGCGACACTGCCGACGCTCGAGGAACTCGGCATCGGCTTCGTACCCTTCAGTCCGCTCGGCCGCGGCTTCCTGACCGGCAAGATCGACGCGAGCACGCGGCTCGATCCCACGGACCAGCGCAACAATTTCCCGCGTTTCTCGCTCGAGGCGCGCCAGGCCAACCAGGGATTGCTCGACGTGCTCGCCCGCCTGGCGGCCGGCAAGCAGGTGACCCCGGCGCAGATCGCGCTGGCCTGGCTGCTGGCGCAGAAGCCGTGGATCGTGCCGATTCCCGGTACGACCAAGGTGAGCCGGCTCGACGAGAACCTGCGCGCGGTCGACGTGGATCTCACCCCGGACGACCTGCGCGAGATCGACATCGCGCTGTCCGCGATCTCCGTGATCGGCGCGCGCTATCCGGAGAGCATGGCGCGATTCACCGAGCGCTGATCTCAGCCCCGCGCGCCAGCGCCGGCAGCACGAACGCGAACAGCGCGCCGAGCGCGCAACTGCCGAGCGCGACGAAGTACAGGCCGGCACTGATGCGCCGCAGTCGCGTGCAACTCCTCGCCGCGGCCGGATCGGCCGGGCAGGGCAGCCGGCGTGCATGCCAGAGCATCGCGCCGCTCGCCACGAGCAGCGCGGCTGCGATGCCGAACACCCAGCCCTTGTGCTCCGACAGCCAGACGAGCTGCGGGAATGCGGCAATGAGGCCCACCAGCGCCGCGCCCGCGCCAATGGACACCAGCGCCGCGGGCAGCACGCAGCACACCAGCGTGGCGCTGCTCGCGAGCAGCGTGCCGATCGCGACGCCGACGTTGCGCTTGAGTGGATCGATCACTTGCGTTCGCCCGCGGGCTGCTTGAGTTCGGCGCGGATCTCGTCAATTGAACGCTGCGTGCGGGTGATGCCCTTGACGTCATAACCGGCGTCCGTCAGCGCTTTCGTGAGATCGGCATCCGTGATGTCCTGACCGTCGCGCGTCGACACCGCCACCAGTTTGTGCTCCAGGCTCACCACCACGTCGGTGGTCGCCGGATTCCTGCGCAGCGTCTTTTCGATGCCTTGCGCGCAGAACCCGCAGACCAGTCCATAGACCTTCATTTCGATGGTGCCCGCGTGCGCCATGCCGGTGAGCAGCGCGAACGTGCAGAAAATCAGCTTTCTCATGAGTTTGCTCCAATTCAGAAGTTGACCATGGCCATGGCCTGCAGCTTGCCGCCGTCGGTGACGCCGGCTTCCACCCAGGCGCCGCGCTTGAACAGGCGCAAGAGCAGCGCCCATTCCGTGCCCTCGTGGATGCCGCCGGTGTAGCTGCGACCCTGCACGACGAACCACGTGGCCAGCGTGTCGAAGTCGTGCTTGTAAGGCGCCAGGCCGAGCTGCAGCGTGTCCACGCGATGCGCGAACACCGCCGAGTGCTGCAGGTCGGTCTTGAGCGAGGCGTAGATGCGGCGCGTTTCGTAGTCGACCTGAGCGCCGGCATTCCACGTGAACTCGTGCGAGTTCAGCTCGCTGACATAGGCCTGGCCGGCGCCGCCCCAGACGAACACATTGGCCTGCGCCGCTTCCCGGTTCCAGCGCCGCGCCAGGAAGTTGACGCGCGCGTAGGTGATTTCGCGGCGCCGATGATCGATGTCGCTCTCGAGCTCGAGATACCCGCCGCCGAGCGACAGGAAGTATTTCGGTGCGTAGAACACCTGCGCCTCCGTCATCGTGCCCGCGCCGTATTCGGCCATCACCGTCGTTCCATGCGAGAACGCGATGGGCTTGGCCATGGCCTGCCCGACCATGCCCACGAGCATTGCGCCCGTGAGCGTTCTTCCAACCAGGTTCATGGGAACCCTCCAAAGACTGGATCCGTATGCGCGGCGCGCTGGCGCCACGTCCTCGAGACCTGGTCAGGCGATCGGTGGAGGATTCAGCGGCGGGTCGAAACGGGTGTCGAACGAAGAATCGGGATCGACGAATTCCGGGTGCGAGGTCGCGAGGATTCTCATGGGCGAAGCCGAAGGCATGATGGCGCTCGCCAACGTGCAACCGACCAGGCAGTCGGTCATCGAGCTCACGTCCCCTGCCGGGCAGCAGGGACAGCCGGATTCCTGGCCGGACATTCCGTGGCCGGCCGCCGCCTGCGCGAGGCCGACTGCTGGTATCGCCAGCAGCAGCTGCATCGCGATCAGCAGAGGCACCAGGATGGGCGCGATTCGCCGCATGGCCCGAAGCGTAGGCCCGGACGCACGCCGGCGCCAGCGAATCTGCAAAAAACGCGCGGTGCCTCGCAGAGGAATGGTGCTCATCGTCGACAGGCAGACCGGGCGGACCCGCCCTTTATTGCTTCAGCCCGGCGCGGATCGAATCCAGCGAACGCTGTGTGCGCGTGATGCCCTTGACCTCGAAGCCCGCTGCGGTGATCGCCCTGGTGAGCTCGGCATCGGCGATGTCCTCGCCGTCTCGCGTCCTCACCGCGACCACCTTCTTTTCCAGGTCCACGATCACGTCCGCGGTCGCCGGATTGCTGCGCAGGCGCTTCTCGATGCCCTGCGCGCACAACTCGCAGACCATGCCGTTGACGTTCATTTCGATGGTGTCGGCGAAGGCCGTGCCGCCGGTCGCCGCCAGTAGGAACAGGATGATTTTCTTCATATGAGGACGGACGCAATGCCGGCCCGCTTGCGGCCATGCCCCGTGTAGGTGGATAGGCCGACCTGCGCACGCCGGATTGCGTGCGCCTGCGGGAAACCACTAATTTTTCGCGCCAGGAGGTGAGCCATGGGCGCCATGTCGGTCGCATCGTCGCTGGGACTGGTCGAATTCCTCGTGCTGGGCGGCTTGGCGTTCTGGATGACGCTGGCCGTCGTCAACAACGTGATCGGCTTTCGTGGTGCGGTGATCGCGATCGGGCACCTCATGAACATGGAGTCTCTGCGCCAGCCGCCGACCGGCGAGAGCCCGTTGCTGTCGCGCGCGGTGGGCGGCGCCGGCTGGCATCGCTTCGTCATGGCGCTGACGCTGCTGTTCGAGATCGTCAGCGGGTTGCTGCTGTGGTGGGCGACGCTGATGATCGCCGGGAACACCTGGGGCAAGGTCGATCGCGCGGAAGCCCTGGTGGTGGTGAACCTGGCGCTGGCTGCGCTGATCGCGCTGCTGTTCTTCTTCCTGCTCGGCGGCACCTGGTTCGTGTACTACGTCAAGCAGGAGAGCCTGCAGATCAGCCACGTGGCG
The DNA here is from genome assembly GCA_035718265.1 of Steroidobacteraceae bacterium. Lineage (GTDB taxonomy): Bacteria > Pseudomonadota > Gammaproteobacteria > Steroidobacterales > Steroidobacteraceae > CADEED01. Next base: position 14,324 of record DASTHJ010000156.1, read on the forward strand.
ATGATCGCGCTCGCGATCGGCGCCGTGATCCTCTGCAATGCGGTCTAGACCAGTCCCTTGGCGCGCAGCTCTTCCTTGAAATACGCGTAGAAGATCGGCGCGGCGACCAGGCCGGGGATGCCGAAGGCCGCTTCCATCGCCAGCATCGCGATCAGCAGCTCCCAGGCGCGCGCGTTGATGTGCGAGCCGATGATGCGCGCGTTGAGGAAGTACTCGAGCTTGTGGATGCCGATCAGGTAGACCAGCGAGGCGAGGGCCACTGGCACGCCCTGGCTGAGGCACACCACGACGATCGCAGTGTTGGAGATCAGGTTGCCGACGATGGGCAGCAGGCCGACCACGAAGGTGAGCGCCACCAGCGTCTTGACCAGCGGCAGGTCCACGCCGAACAGCCGCAGCACCACGTCGAGATACAGCCAGGTGAAGCCGGTGTTGATCAGCGAGATCCAGAACTGCGCGAACACCACGCGCTGGAACGAGGTCGCCATGCGCGCGGCGTGGCGCGAGATCTCCTCGGTGAGCGGCCGGCGCTCGTGCGGGCTGGTGGCCTTCTGCATCGACAGCAGCGCGCCGATGATCATGCCCATGAGCACGTGCACCAGCGTGCGGCCGACGCCGCGCCCGGCGAGCTGCAGTGAATCCGAATTCGAGCGCAGCCACTCCGCGATCGTGCGCTGCAGGGAGTCCGCGTTGTCCGGCACGTAGGCGCGCAGGCCCGCGGGCAGGATGGCGCGCGCGTCCTCGATGATCTGCGCCATCTTCTGCATGAGCAGCGGCACGCTCTCGCCGCTGTGGCGCATCAGCGCCACCAGCCCGATGCCGAGCCCGACGAGCGCGGCGATGACGGCGCCGGCGATCAGCGTGACCGCCAGCACGCGCGGCCCGTCGCGCCCCAGCGCGCGCAGCCGCAGCCACGGCGTCAGCACGTCGACCAGCTTGAAGACCAGCAGCCCCGCGAGCAGCGAGGACAGCAGTTTCAGCTTGATGACCAGGATCAGCGCGGCCGCGGCGATCAGCCACGCCGCGATGTCACCGCGTGAAACGGGCCGGTCGTTCAAGCAGTCTTCTTGACCGGACCGGCTTCGAGCACCTTCTTCAGGCGCTCGATGCTCTTCTCGAGCACGGCCATGCTGGTGGCGAACGAGGCGCGGAAGTGGCCGGGCGCGCCGAATCCTGATCCCGGCACGACCGCGACGCCGGCCTCGTTGATCAGCATCTCGGCGAACGCGTTGTCGTCCTTGCAGCCGAAGGTCAGCATCGCCGCCGAGCAATCCGCCCAGGCATAGAACGCGCCGCTCGCGGGCAGCGAGACGATGCCGGGCAGCGAGTTCAGCGCCTTCACGAAGTAGTCGTGGCGCTTCTTGAACTCGGCGTTCATCTCGACGACGCACTGCTGGTCGCCGTTCAGCGCCGCCACCGCCGCCTTCTGCGTGATCGAGGAGGCGTTGCTGGTGCTCTGGCCCTGCAGCGTCGACATGGCGTTGATGATCTCCTTCGGGCCGCCGCAGTAGCCCAGGCGCCAGCCGGTCATCGCATACGCCTTCGAGACGCCGTTGATGGTCACGGTGCGGTCGTAGAGCTCAGGAGCCACGGTGAGCAGCGAGCAGAACGGCTCGCTGCCCCACCAGATCTTCTCGTACATGTCGTCGGTGCCGATCAGCACGCGCGGGTGCTTGAGCAGCACGTCGGCGAGCGCGCGCCACTCGGCGCGCGTGTAGGCCGCGCCCGTCGGGTTGCAGGGCGAGTTGATCAGCAGCAGCTTGGTCTTGGGCGTGATCGCCGCTTCGAGCTGGCGCGGCGTGAGCTTGTAGCCGGCGCTCGCCGGGCAGTTCGGCGTGACCGGCAGGCCGTCGGCGAGCAGCACCATGTCCGGGTAGCTGACCCAGTACGGCGCCGGGATCACCACTTCATCGCCCGGATCGAGCACGGCCATGCAGAGGTTGTAGATAGTCTGCTTGGCTCCGGAGCTGACGAGAATCTGGTTGCGCTCGTAGCTGATCTGGTTGTCGCGCTTGAACTTCTCGATGATGGCGTCCTTGAGCTCGACGATGCCGTCGACGTTCGTGTAACGCGTGAAGCCCTTGTTGATCGCGTCGATGCCTGCCTGCGCGATGTGCTTCGGGGTGTCGAAATCCGGCTCGCCGGCGCCGAGGCCGATGATGTCCTTGCCCTCCGCCTTCAGTTTCGCGGCGCGCGCGGTGACGGCGAGAGTGGGCGAAGGCTTGACGCGCTGGACGCGTCGGCTGAGCGGGTTGGGCACGGCTATGGACTCTTGTTGATGTGTGGGTGGGTTCGAACGGGCGCGTATCTTACTTGATCTGCTCGCCCGGGCCACAGGCCAGATGCGCCAATAAATCCAGGAATTTCAATGGGCTGCACTGGTTCGCGGCGGCCGCCCGAACGGTACTGCGGTCGGCGGCCGGTCGGCTATGCTCGCCGATCGCGAACGCTGCGCAGCGGGGGGACTGATACCGATGACTCGACGATTCTTTTGTGTTGCCGTTGGCCTGGCGGGATTCGCCATGAGCCACGCCCATGGCGAAACGCTGGCGCCCGCCAGCACCGCGGGCCTCGACATCGTGCTCACCATCGAGCACACCGAGTCCTCGTTGCCCGGGGGTTATCCGACCATGGGCGCCGTGCGCCAGACGTATGCGGCCGACGGCAGCTACACGTATTCCGGATTCGGCGGGCCGAACCATTTCACGGACCGCGGCACCTTCGTCTATGCACGCACCGGCGACGCGACCGCCAAAGAGGACGCCATGCAGACGCTCGGCGACCGCACCCTGCCGTATCACATGGAATACGTGTTCGCGACGCCGACCAGCGGGCGCTGGAAGCAGGACTTCGCGGGCGGCATCGTCGTGTTCCAGGGAAGTTTCGCGCTCAGCCGCGCGGATGAGCGCGAGCCGTGGGCGCCGGAGACGCTGGCCGGCGCCACGGTCACGCTCATGGAATGCGACCGCCCGCAGCCTTGCCGCCTCGAGACCGTCCAGCACGGCGACGACACCTGGATGGCGTCCGTCGCCGGCCGGCAGGGCCGCCGCAGCGGCACCTGGCGTGCGAAGCGGTTGTCGGCGCGCAGTCTCGTGGAGGAGGCGACGCGCGCCGACGGCGCGCTGGTCGTGCGCAGTTTCACCTTCACGCATCGCGCGGGCGGTGTCTGGAAGGCCACGGACGCCTCCGATGGCTCGCGACATGAAGGATGGTTCCGGCTTTCGCGCGACGTGCCCCGCTGAGCCCACCGATCAACGATACTTGCCGCATGGAATCCAGACCCTTCATCCTCAAAGCCGACTACGAGCCCTCGGGCGATCAGCCGCAGGCCATCGCGCGGCTGGTGGAAGGCCTCCGCGACGGCTTCAGGCACCAGACGCTGCTCGGCACCACCGGCTCGGGCAAGACCTTCTCCGTGGCCTCCGTGATCCAGCAAGTGCAGCGTCCCACGCTGGTCCTGGCGCACAACAAGACGTTGGCCGCGCAGCTGTACGGCGAGTTCAAGGAGTTCTTTCCCGACAACGCGGTGGAGTACTTCGTCTCGTACTACGACTACTACCAGCCGGAGGCCTACGTGCCTTCGAGCGACACCTACATCGAGAAGGACGCGTCGATCAACGAGCACATCGAGCAGATGCGCCTGTCGGCCACCAAGGCGCTGCTCGAACGCAGCGACTCGATCATCGTCGCCACGGTGTCGGCGATCTACGGCCTCGGCGACCCGGAGTCGTACCACCAGATGATCCTGCACCTGAACCGCGGCGAGATCATGGACCAGCGGCGGTTGCTGCGGCGCCTGGCGGACATGCAGTACACGCGCAACGAGCTCGACCTGCAGGCGGGCACGTACCGCGTGCGCGGCGACGTGATCGACGTGTTCCCGGCCGAGTCGGCGCGCGAAGCGGTGCGCATCGAGCTGTTCGACGACACCGTGGACTCGATCGCGCTGTTCGACCCGCTGACCGGCGAGGTGCTGCGCAAGGTGCCGCGCTACACCGTGTATCCCGGCTCGCACTACGTGACGCCCAAGGAGCGGCTGATCGGCGCCATCGACCACATCCGCGAGGAACTGCGCGACCGACTCAAGGTGCTGCGCGAGCAGAACAAGCTGGTCGAGGCGCAGCGGCTCGAGCAGCGCACGCTGTTCGACATGGAGATGATGAAGGAAGTCGGCTACTGCGCCGGCATCGAGAACTACTCGCGCTACCTGTCGGGGCGGCAGGCCGGCGAGCCGCCGCCTTGCCTGTTCGACTACCTGCCGGGCAACGCGCTGCTGATCATCGACGAGTCGCACCAGACCATCCCGCAGCTCGGCGCCATGTACCGCGGCGACCGCTCGCGCAAGGAGACGCTGGTCGAGTACGGCTTCCGGCTGCCGAGCGCGCTCGACAACCGGCCGCTGAAGTTCGAGGAGTGGGAGCAGCTCGCGCCGCAGATGATCTTCGTCAGCGCCACGCCCGGGCAGTACGAGGCGCGGCACGCGGCGCAGACCGTCGAACAGCTGCTGCGGCCCACGCACCTGGTGGATCCCGAGGTGGAAGTGCGGCCCGTGGCCACGCAGGTGGACGACGTGCTCTCGGAGATCAACCTGCGCGTGGCGAACGACGAGCGCGTGCTGATCACCACGCTCACCAAGCGCATGGCCGAGGACCTCACCGAGTACCTGCACGAGCACGGCGTCAAGGTGCGCTATCTGCACTCGGACGTCGAGACCGTGGAGCGCGTCGAGATCATCCGCGACTTGAGGCTCGGCAAGTTCGACGTGATCGTCGGCATCAACCTGCTGCGCGAAGGACTCGACATGCCCGAGGTGTCGCTGGTGGCCATCCTCGATGCGGACAAGGAAGGCTTCCTGCGCAGCGACAACTCGCTGATCCAGACCATCGGCCGCGCGGCGCGCAACGTGAATGGCAAGGCCATCCTGTACGCCGACACCATCACCGGATCGATGAAGCGCGCGATGGAGGAGACCCAGCGCCGGCGCGACATCCAGCTCGCCTACAACCAGAAGCACGGCATCACGCCGCAGACCATCCGCAAGAACGTGCGCGACATCATGGAAGGGGCGCGCGCCGACACCACCGACTTCGGCTACAAGATGGGCCGCCGCAAGCGCGGCGCCGAGGAGGCCGCGCCGAACCTCGCGCTGCTCAAGCCCGAGCAGATCGTGCGCGAGATCAAGCGCATGGAGGCCGAGATGTACAAGCGCGCGCGCAACCTCGAGTTCGAGGAGGCCGCCCGGCTGCGCGACGCCATCGAGAAGATGAAGCAGATGGAGCTGGGGCTGGCGGTGTCAGGCGGGGAAAGCCCGGGCAAGGCGCGCGCCGGATGAGCTCGCTGCCCGCGGACATCGGGCTGCCGATGCGCGCGCGCTGGCAGCGCGAGCTGGCCGACGCCATCACCGATCCGGCCGAGCTGCTCGAGGTGCTGGACCTGCCCGGCCACCTGCGCGAGCCGGCGGAGCGCTCCGCGCGCACATTTGGACTGCGCGTGCCGCGCAGCTTCGTGGCGCGCATGCGGCGCGGCGATGCAGCCGATCCGCTGCTGCGCCAGGTGCTGCCGCTCGGGGCGGAGCTCGTCGAAACTCCTGGCTACATTGCCGATCCGTTGGAAGAGCACGCGGCGCGCCGTGCGCCGCAGCTGCTGCAGAAGTACGCGGGCCGCGCGCTGCTGGTCACCACCGAGGCCTGCGCGGTGCATTGCCGCTACTGCTTCCGTCGCGAGTACCCGTACAGCGAGAACTCGCAGGAGGGCGGCGCCCGCTGGAGCGCGGCGCTGGCCGCCATCGCCGCCGATGCAAGCCTGGAAGAAATCATCCTGAGCGGCGGCGATCCGCTGTCGCTGAGCGATGCGCGCCTGGCGCAGCTCACCGATGCGCTGGCGCGCATGCCGCACGTGAAGCGGCTGCGGATACACACGCGCCAACCGGTGGTGCTGCCGTCGCGTGTCGATCAAGGCCTGCTCGCCTGGCTGCGCGGGATTCGCCTGCCCGTGGTCGTCGTGCTGCACGTCAATCATCCGCACGAGATCGACGGCGACGTGCGTGCGGCGTGCGCGGCGCTGCGCTCGACCGGCGTGACGCTGCTCAACCAGTCGGTGCTGCTGCGGGGTGTCAACGACGACGTCGAGACATTGCGCCGTCTGTCCGCAGCGCTGATCGATGCGGGCGTGCTGCCTTACTACCTGCACCTGCCGGATCGCGTGCGCGGCACGGCGCACTTCGACGTCCCGGAGGAAGTGGCGCGCGCGCTGGTCGACGAGCTCACGCGGCGCCTTTCGGGTTATCTCGTGCCCAGGCTGGTGCGGGAGATTCCCGGCGAGGCGTCGAAGGTCGCGGTGAACTGATCCCCACCCAGGTGCCCGGCACCCATCCCCACCCCGACTACTTGGTGGACTGGTCTTTGGGTAGTCCCAGCTTCTTGTAGAGATCGCGCCGCGCGTTCTTGTCGCCGTCGATGACCTTGTGCGCGTAGGCGGCGACTTCGAGCGCGACCGCGCGCGGCACCACGATGACGCCGTCGCCGTCGGCGACCACCACGTCGCCCGGCATCACCAGTACGCCCCCGAGCACGATCGGCCGGTTCACCGACTCCACTTCATTGCGCCCGGGGCGGATGCCGCGGCCCACCTGCTTGAGATACAGCGGCACCTTCTCGGCGATGATCTCGTCCGTGTCGCGGCAGGTGTTGCTGGTGATGACGCCCACCGCGCCGTGCAGCTTCCAGTTCATGATGTTGTTGGAGCCGATCGAGCCGACGTCGGTCTCGGGCGCCTCCTCGATCACGACCACGCTGCCTTCGCGCAGCAGCGGCACGAACGGTTCGGGCGAGCGCTGGTTGTAGAAGTCGCCCACCCACTGGTCGAACTCGGCCTCGGAACGGCGTCCGGCCGGCGGCTGCTGCGTCGGCACGTAACGCACGGTCACCGCGATGCCGATGATGCGATGCGAGTAGTTGGTCGTGTCCTTCCACAGCGGGTGGATTTCCGGATTCACCAGCCCGATGTCCTGCAGCCCGACGAAGTCCATGCCGTCGGAGACGTCGGCGACGCGCAGGCCCTCGAAGGCCTTCAGCACTTTGCGGTCGTCTTCGAGCGAGTACACCTTGACGGGCATCAGCGTGGCGCCGCCACGCAGGGCCGCGGCGTCGTCGGCGGCGAACGTGGAGACGGTGGCGCCGAGCGCGAGCGCGGCGATCGCGATGGAACGCATGTGCAACCCCCTGTGTGTGCGCCCGAAGATAGTCGTCGGCGCGCCGAGCGACAAGCTGCGCCCTGCCAGATCAGCGCGTCGAGATCACGAATCCGGCCCAGAAGTACGGATGCTCGTACGGCCGGGCGCCGCCGATGCGCGTGCCGCGCAGCCGCAGCTGCGAGCGGCGCAGCGCGGCCGCGGCGTCGCCGTGATGTGCGGGCAGGGCGGCGTACAACTCGTGCATGAGCCGCGCGGTGCTGCGGTCCTCGACGCGCCACAGGCTCGCGACCACGCTCGCGGCGCCGCGCCGTTGCACGATGGCGCTGAGTCCTTCGATTTCACGTCCGTCGTCGGTGACCGCGCCGCCGAGGCCGCTCTGGCATGCGGACAGCGTCACCAGCCGCAGATCCTGGAAATCGAGCGCGGCGATGGCATCCAGCGTCAGCTTCGAGCCGTCGCCGAGCAGCAGGAAGGAGCGGCGCGCGTTGCCGGGCCGCAGGTTGAAATGCGTGCCGAGGTGCAATACCGAGAAATCGCGCTCCGCGCCGAGCAGGGCCTGCAGGCGTGCGGCGGTGAATTCCGCGTCGGCGTAGCCCGCGCCGTCGAGCGCGCCGCCGCCAACGCCGGCGCGCGGGCAGGCCTTGCCGGGTATCGTCAGGCCCTCGATGGGTCCGCGCACCACGTCGCAGAGCTCGTCGGCCATGGCCGGCAGCGCCTCGTAGCCGCCCACCGCGCGCGTCAGTCCCAGTCCGCGCACCGTGAGCGCGGCGTCCTGCGCGGGCGTCGAAATCTCGCCGGCCGCCTCACCGGCTGGCGTGTACGACTCGATGACGTAGCGGTCCACCAGGTAGTGCCGGCCGTCGTGCAGCGCGGTGAACGGGATGTAGCGCAGCGCGCCGTCGAGCCACAGCACCAGCCGGTGCGCGCCGGCACGACGCGCCTCCTCGTCGAGCGGACGCGCGACCGTCGCATAGAGGCGGCGCGACGCCTCCGTGACGTCTTCGCGCCGGCCGACAGCGTCGAGGAAGCGGCCGATGTCGCGGCGCAGGGCCGGGCCATCGACGGGCTGCTCGTATTCGAACTGGCCGCGGCTGGTCGCGATCAGCAGGCGCAGCCGCGAGTCCGTCAGCAGATAGAAGCCGAGCGCCGTGTCCGGGCCGAACGCGGCCAGCTCGTGCGCCAGCGACTGCGCCTGGACGGCGCGCACCGCGGGCGCCGCCGGCGTCGCGCTGCCGGCCAGGAACTCGCGGATGCGCGCGTCGCGCACAGTCTCGCGCTGGCGTTGTCCGGCGAGCAGCGCCTCGAGCGCGGCGCGTTCCTCGGCGCTGATGCGATCTGAATCCCGCAGCCGGCCGAGGCGATCGATCTCGGAGCCGGCACCTTCGTCGGTGCTCATGAGCTGCAGCAGGCGCTCGCGCAGTGCGGCCTCCTGTGGCGTGAGCTCGATGCCGTCACCGCGTGTCCAGCGCGCGTCGCGCAGCACGAAGTCGTAGAGCTCCTGCGCCTTGAGCAGTCGCAGCACGTCGAGGCCCTCGTCGATGCGGCCCGCGGACATCAGCCAGTCCGCCACCGCACGGTACACGCCGACCTTGTCGGCGAGGAAGGCCTGCTCGAGACGCCGCTCGTCGCCGACCAGCCGGTCGCGCAGCCGCTCGATCTGGGCGATGGACTCCTTGCCGAAGAAGATCGCGAGCGCGGTGTCCTGGCGCTGCCGCAGCTGGCGCGCGAGCGCGAAGTCCGCACGCCACAGGGGATCGGGCGTGCCCAGCGTGCTGGCGGCGGACAACGCGCGGATCGCGAACGCGTAGGAAGCTTCCGCGTCGCCGCGCGCCGCCTGCAGCTCGCTCGACAGCGCGTACACGTCGTGGCGCAGCAACGGATCGGCGTCGGCCGAGGAATCGATGCGACGTGCGGCGTCGTCGCAGCTCGCGGCGACCGCCGCTTGCGCACGGATCTCGACGCCGCAGGTCTCGGCAATGGCACGCAGGATGGCCGGATGCGTGTCCGGCAGTCGTGCGCGGTACAGCGCCAGCGCCTGCGCGAGCAGCGCGGTGCCCTGGCGCGGATCGTCCGGTGCCACCAGCGTGGCGCGCGTCAGCAAGGTGGCGGCGCGCTCGATCAGCAGCTTCGGATCGTCGCCGGCGGCCTGCGAGGCGGCCTCGAGCGTGGCGCGGGCCTGCGCACGATCGCCGAGCGCGAGCTGCAGCCGCGCGAGGCCCCGATGGTGCTCGACGATCCACGGCCGCTCCACGTCATCCGGATGTGCCTGGATGATGGCGCCGGCCCGCTCGTAGTCGTCGAGCGCGCCGGGCAGGTCGCCGAGCAGCAGTCGGGCGCCGGCCAGGTAAGTCAGCGGGCGCACCAGCACGGGCGCATCAGCGCCGCGCGTGGCCTCGCCGATGGCGACGGCGCGCGCCGCGAAGTCACGCGCCTCGACGGGCTTGCCGCGCACCAGCAGCAGACCGCCGAGGTGCGTGAGGGCGCTCAGCTGGTGGCGCTGCAGCGGCGCGCCGTCCTTGCTCTGCGCGATCTCCACCGCCTTGCGCAGCGCAGTCTCGGCGGCTTCGAACTCGTCGAGACGTTCCAGGCCCTGCCCGAGCCAGATGTAGGCGGGCACGCGCTGCGCGGCGGGGCCCGCCATGCGCTCTTCGATGCCGATCTGCTTTTCCGCATGGGCGCGCACCGCGGCGTAGTCCTCTTCGCGCCACGCGATGTTGACGTAGGTGTTCTCGATGGCCGCGGCCGCTTCGCTCACCGTCTCGCCATTCTCGACGAGGATGGCCTCGGCACGCGCCAGCGACCGCTTCGCGCCCGCGAAGTCCCGCTGGAAGGACTGGTTCTGCGCGAGGCCGACCAGCACTTTCTGCAGCTCGATCCTGCGCGGGCCTGGATTGTGCTCGCGGATGCGCAGCGCCGCCTGCCAGGCCGCGACCGCGTCGGCGTTGCGACCCTGGCGCGTGGCGATCCAGGCGTATGCGACGTGGATTTCCGCGACTTCGGCGGCGTACGGTCCGAGTCGCCGTTCGAAGATCGGCCGCGCGAAGGCGAGCAATGGCATCGCCTCCGACATGCGGTCCATGAACGCGATCAGCGGCGTGCCCAGGGATCCCACCCACCAGGCCATCTCCACCGAGTCGGCGCCGCGCTCGCGCTCGACGCGCGGAATGGTCTTGCAGATCAGGGACACGGCCGCGTCTGGCTCGGTCTCGATGAGCTTCTCCGCGCGTGCGCGCAGCTCGGCGAACGGGGCGGTGTCGGCTCCCGGCGCGGCGACCGAGGCGAATTCGGCGCACACCGGCGGCAGGTCGAAGGCCTGCGCGTGCGGCACGCAGGCCAGCAGCGCGAGGCAGGCCCAGCCACCGGCGAACCGCCTTCGCCTGGTCCCGGTCATTCGCGGCTCCGGATCTCGATGCGCAGCACGCCGTCGGCCGGCTCGGGAATGGCGTGCGCCGCGAGCACCCGCCGCACTTCGGCCGACAGTGGCAGCGGCAGGTCGGCGTCGATGCCGTACACGCCGAGCGCTTCGTAGCCCGTGGCTTCGACGCCGGCGGTGTGCAGCTCGGCGAGCAGCCGGCGCTCGAGCGCCGCGGGATCATCGGCCGCGATGCGCACGATGCCGTCTTCGGCACCGCGCACGACCGGCACGGTAGATTGGCGCTGCCACTGCACGAGCAGGCCGGCGCCGAGCAACAGCACGATGCCCGCGGCCATCGGCCACTGCCAGCGCGTGCTTCCCGACCGTCGCCGCGGCAGCAGGCCCTCGTCGATCGCACGTGCGACCAGCCGCGCCTCGCGATTCGGGTCGGCGGATGCGGCGCCGGCGTGTGGGGTGGTCGCGAGCAGCGCGGCGCGCAGCGCCCGGGCTTCGTGCCGCGTGGCCGAGGTCGGCGTGTCACGTCCGGCGAGCGCGTCCAGCCATTCCTGATCGTCGTTCATGGGGATTCCTTTCCGAAGGCGAGCTCGTACCACGGCGCGAGGTGCAGGCGCGCGCGCTTGCGGCACTGGGAAATGAATTCACGCGTGGCGCCCGGCGAGCGGTCGAGCAACGCCGCGATCTCCTCGTGCGAGAGCCCATCGGCGGCGATCCAGGAAATCACGGCCGCATGACTCGGCGCCGCGTCTTCGAACTTTCTCCAGCATTCCTGGAAGCATTGCGCGAGCTGCGCGCGACGCAGCTCGTCGGGCGGCGTCGCGACTTCGTGCCGCGACAGCTCCGCGATGCGCGCGGCCAGCTCGCCGTTCATCGGATCGCCATCGTCGAAGGGTTGCTCGCGGCGCTGGCGGCGCAGTGCATCGAGCACGGTGTGGCGCAGCACGGCCTCGATCCACGGCAGCAGCTCGGAGTCACCGTGGAAGGTCGCACAGCGCTGCCAGACCTTGATGAAGGTCTCCTGCACGAGATCGCGCGCCGCGTCGGCGCTGCGCACGGCGCGCAGCGCGCGTGCCTGCAGCACGCCGAAGAACTCGCGATCGAGACGGCGCAGGGCCTGCTCGAGGGCGGCGCCACCTTCGCGGCAGGCCCGCATGAAGACGTTCTTGTCCAGAAACACCCCGATGGCGCGGTGGACCGCGCTCGTTCTGCGGCAAGCGTACCGTACGCCGACTGATGTGCAACCGGAGCATCCATGTGCAAGAGACGCGCCGCCCGCCCGTACGTCAGGCCGGGGCCGCAACCCTGACGTTTTCCGGCGGGCGGCGTCTTTAGGCGAAACAACCAGAACCGACCGAGGGGAGAGACCGATGAACCTGCGAAACGTCCTGTACTTCGACGCGATGCTGACCCCGAAGGTCATCACCGTGGTCTATTGGCTGTTGCTGCTGGCCTGCGTGATCGCCGGCCTCGGCACCTTGTTCTATACGGGCTTCCAGTACATGTCCTTCGGCACCTTCGTGCGCGCCATCGGCATCACGCTGGGCGGCGCGATCGCCGCGCGCATCTGGTGCGAGCTGATGATCGTGCTGTTCAAGCTCAATGAAAACGTGCAGCGCCTGGCCGCCGTGCCCGCGCAGGAGCGGAGGTGAGTCATGCGTTGCCATGCATGGATCCCGGCGATCGTCGCAGCGGCTGCGGTCGCCGCCTGCGGGGGCCCGCCCGCGGGCAACCCGGCCGCGAAGACTGGCAGTGAGCGCCAGCCGCGAAAAGGCGAAGCCACCGCCGAGCAGGTGGCCGAGGAGGCGCGCGGCGATGTCGCTTGCCCGGCCGACGTCGATACCCCGCCGCGTGCCGCGAACGCGCCGGTCGACGACGTGGTCGGCGTGCGCCCCGGACTCACGTTCGAGGAGGCCGCGAACGTCGTGATGTGCACCGGCGACCTTCTGGTGGTCGTGCCGGACACTTCGGCGCGCTTCAACATCCAGACCTACGGCGCGACGCTGCGGCAGGGATTCAGCGCGCGTTTTGCCGAGCCGCGCGTCGTCAAGGACTCGCGCGACTACATGCGCGAGATGTCGGAGGACTTCGCGGCGCGCTCCGGCAACGCCGTGCGCGAGGACATGAAGCCGGGCCAGGCGAAGTGGTACGTCTCGACCATGGGAATGCCGGGCGCCGAGCGCGTCATCGCCGCGGCGCGCGAGGAGTGGTTTGCCGAGGGCCGCAATCCCACCATGCAGGGCGTGGCCGATGCGCTCGTCAAGAAGTACGGCGAGCCTACGCGCCGGCACGTCATGCCGCAGCAGATCATGCTGACCTGGGTACACGATCCCCAGGGAAGGTTCGTACCCGAGACCTCGCCGATGGCCATGCGCTGCACGCCGATGTCGGATCCGGATGGCGGTACGAACTTCTCGCCCGACTGCGGCATCGTGGTCGCGGCGCGCGTGGATCCGACGCGTGAGAATCCTGCGCTGGCGCGCTCGATGTCCGTGGGCGTGGTCGACCAGGCCGGCGGCTACGAGCTCATCACCCAGACCGAGCAGACGCTGCAAAGCGGCGAAATGCAACGGCGCCAGCAGGAAGTGGAGCACGCCGCCCGGAACGCGGACCAGCCGCAGCTGTAGGAGCACCACATGCGCGCCCTGTATCCATGCCTCGTCGCGATGCTCGCTGCCGGATGCGGTGAGTCGCCATTGCCGGTTGCCGACGCCAATGCGTCGGCTGCCGCGCCGGGCTCCGCAGCTCGCCCGATGCAAGCGGCGAGCTCGGTCTTCGCCGGACGCACGGCCGAGCTCGTGAATCCGGACGACACCACGATGGTGTTGTTGTACTTCGACCTCGCGGGACTGCCGGCGCCGATCGAGCCGTCCCTGGAAGACGACATGCGCGTGCGCATGGCACTGCCCGCCGACAAGCCCGCGCAGCGCGAAGCCGTGCGCCGGCAGCTCGAGGCCGGACTCGCGGGCGTGCGCGAGGTGGGCGCGATCCGCCTGTCGATGCGCGCGGACCTCGGCGAGTACGACCCGACGTATGGTGAGTTCACGGTGCGTGCGCTGGCGCCGAGCTCCATGGTCGAGTACCGCGCGCTTGGCCAGAAGGTGGCGCTGAAATTCGGCAATGCGCGCAGCGCGCAGGTGTGGCGCGTGCCCGCGCAGGAGGCACAGGCCGTGCGCGACCGCCTCGGATACTCGCGCGATGTCTCGCTGGATGCGCTGCTGGCCATCCGTGACGTCCATGCCGCGCCCGAGGGCGGCACCATCACCGTCAACGTCGTCGAATACGAACTGCGCGAGACGCGCGGCGGCAGCCTGCTGGGCCGCGTGCATCTGGCGCCATGACCCAGGGGATCCTCATGCGTTTTCAAAACTTCATCGTCAGCTCCGCCCTCGGCTTCGCGTTGCTCATCACCCAGGCACATGCCGCCGCTCCGAAGTGCGCACAGTCCGCCTGCGTGGACACGCGCAGCTTCGTCGCCAGCGTCACGGGCTTTCGCGCCAGCAAGCAGGGTTCGCGCCGCGTGCTCACCGCGACGGTGCGCTTCGAGAACAAGACCGCGAAGCCGCTGACCCTGGGCTACGTCAGCGCCTCCGGCGTCGCGCTCGATGAACTCGGCAACCGCTACGAGGTGCCCGGCGCGAATGGCGTGCGCGCCATCGGCGAGATCAACGGGCAGAACTTCGATCCGAAATTCACGCTGGCGCCGGGCGAGGGCGCCGATGCACGCTTCGAATTGAGCTGGGAGCCCGGCAAGGCCAAGGCGGGCTCGAGCTACGAGCTGGATCTCGCGATCCGCGAGATCACGCCGAGCGGCGCGGAGCAATTCAAGCTCGGCGCGGAGCACGCGTTGCATTTTGCCTCGCTCGGGCAGAGCACGGCCGCGACTCCTGCCGCTGCGGCCACCGCGACGGCGCCGGCAGCGCCGGCCGATCCCTGCGGTGGCTCCGCTCGCTGCTTCAACGCGGGCACTTTCGTCGCCGAGGTCATGCAGGTGCAATCGAGTGCCATGACGGCCGGCGCGCGCCACCAGTCCGTCAGCATCAACATCCGCTTCCGCAACATCAGCGACAAGCCGCTGATCCTGGGGTACCGCTCGGCCTCGAGCGCGGCGCTGGACAATTTCGGCAATGGCTTCACCTGGGGACGGCCCGGCACGCACGACACCAGCGTCAAGGGCATCGGCATGGTCACGGCGCGCAGCGCGGACACGCAGTTCGCGCTGTCGCCCGGGCAGTCCCGCAACGCCACGTTCGGCATCATCCGTTTCAATGCCACGCCACCCATCGGCGATCGCTGGAATTACGACGTGGTCATCGAGGAGGTCGAGATCCAGCCGGGGCAGGTCGTCAAGTCCGTGCGGCAGAACAGCCTGAGCTTCCCGAACCTGTCCGCCGGCACGTTCGCGGCCGCCTCGGGCGGAGCGGCCGCCGCGGTGGGCGCGGCGCTGGGCTCGGAGACGCCGCCCGACGCCAACGCCGTGGCGAGCAAGCTCATCGATCTGTTCGAACGGAAGACCAGCAAGAAAAAGAAGTAGGAGAGTCGCGAAAACCCGCGAAAACAGCCCGCAGCTGCGGTGGTTGCGGCGCTTTATTGCCGCGAAAATGCGCCTGCTGTATCTTTCGCGCCCTCCTACGGTAGTCGCGTAGCTCAGTGGTAGAGCACCTCCTTGACATGGAGGTGGTCGGTGGTTCGATCCCACTCGCGACTACCAATTCCCTGACAGACCGGTTTCCGCGCGGCGGCGATTCTCGCCGCATGTTCAAGTTCCTCGGAAGCGCCGTCGGCATCATTTTCCTGATCGGCCTGGTCGTGGTCATCCTGCTGCTGAAAGCCATTTTCTAGATGTGCGGTCCCGGACAAGTGCACTGACATGGAGTGTCGCGCTGTGGCTGGCCCTGGCGGCCGGCGTGCACGCGGCATCGGTGGACGTGCAGATCGAGGGACTCGACGAGGAGATGCGTGACGCCGCGCTCGGCACGCTGAAGCTCGCCGGCTATGAAAAGCGCGACATCTCGCCCGCGGAGCTGCGCGCGGCCTACCGCGACGCGGAAGAGGAAATCCGCAAGTCGCTCGAGCCCTTCGGTTTCTACGACGTGCAGGTCGAGAAGAACCTGAGCGGCGATGCGCAGAACGGCTGGAAGGCGCATTTCAAGGTGACGCCCGGCAAGCCGGCGGTGGTGCGCAACGCGCAGGTGGAGGTGCGCGGCGCGGGCCGGCAGCAGCGGCGCGTCGCGGAGGCCGTGGCCGGGTTCGTTCCGAAAGTCGGCGACCGGCTCGATCACGCCACCTACGAAGCCAGCAAGCAGGTCATCGACAGCAGCCTGCGCGGCGCGGGGTATCTCGACGCGAAATACGCGCAGCGGCGCGTCACCGTGAAGCCGGACCAGGAATCCGCGGACATCGACCTGGTCTGGGACAGCGGACCACGCTACCGCTTCGGCGACGTGCGCTTCTCGGGCAATGCGCCGTTCCCGGACAAGTTCCTGCAGGAGTTCGTGCCGTGGCGGCCGGGTGCGTACTTCAATTCCGAGCAGGTGCTGAACCTGCAGCAGCGTCTCGTCGACGCGGATTACTTCGAGGTCGTCTCCGTGCAGCCGGCGCTGCAGGAAAAGCAGGACGGCACCGTACCGATCGACGTGCTGCTGAACCGCGACGAGCGCACCGTGTACTCGGGCGAGGTCTACTACAGCACGGATTTCGGCGCCGGCGTGCGCGTCGGCGCCGCCCGTCGCTGGCTCAACAAGAAGGGCCACAAGGCCGACGCACAGGTCGAATACTCGCAGCGCCTCGAGGAATACGCGCTGCACTACCAGATTCCGCGACCGAGCCGTAACGATCGATCGTACGACTACGGCGTGGCCTATCGCGACGAGACCACGGACACCAGCCGCTCGCGCAACTTCCAGCTCGCCGCCTCGCGCTCGGAGAAGCGCTGGCACGGCTTCACGCGCACGATCGGCCTCAAGTTCCTGCGCGGTGACTTCGAGATCGGCCAGGACGAGGACAACCTGGAGTTCGGTCATTCCAAGCTGCTGTTCGCCGAAGGCACGCTGAGTCGCCGCCGGCTCAACGATCGCCTCGCGCCGCGCCGCGGTTACGTCCTCGACTTCGGCGTGCGCCTGGCGAGCGATGCGATCATTTCCGACACGGACATCGCGCAGACCTGGGGCCGACTCACCTGGCTGGTGCCGCAGGGTGAAACCAGCCGGTTCAAGTTCCGCGCCGAGGCCGGCGCGATGGCCGTAGGCGACTTCGACGCGCTGCCGCCGGACCTGCGCTTCTATGCCGGCGGCGACCGCTCGATCCGCGGCTTCGACTACCAGGCCATCGGCGAGACCAGCGCGCAGGGCAACATCATCGGCGGCAAGTACCTCGCGCTGGCGAGCGCGGAGTACGAGCACTACTTCACCGAGAAGTGGGGCGCGGCGGTGTTCACCGATGCCGGCGATGCGTTCAGCGAGGACTTCGACCTGAACGTCTCGGTGGGCGTCGGCGCGCGCTGGCGTTCGCCGCTCGGGCCGATCCGCGTGGATTTCGCGGTGCCGGTGAAGACCGAGCTGGAGAAATCCTGGCGCGTGCACGTGTTGTTGGGGCCGGATCTGTGAGGCCAATCCATGCGAGCAGATCCATGAGAGCAGATCCATGAGAAAAGGCGCGCGCATCGCCCTGTGGAGCGGCGGCACGCTGCTGTTCCTGCTGCTGCTGGCGTTCGCGGCCGTGGCGTGGGTGCTGTTCACGACCTCCGGTGCGCGCTGGGTGGCGCGCACCGCGACGCAGCGCTTCGCGCCGCAGGTGCAGTACGCGCAACTCGACGGCACCATCGCCGGCAAGCTCGAGGTGCGCGATTTCCGCTTCGCGCGTGATGAAACCACGGCCAAGATCCGCATCGCGCACATGACCGTGGATCCGACGCTGTCCATGCTGTTCTCGCGCGTGCTGCGCATCGACCGCGCCACGGTCCAGGGTCTCGTGGTCGAACTGCCGTTGAAGGAGAAGCCGCCGGAGGAGCCGGAAAAGCCGCTGTGGGTGGAGCCGCCGCTGGAAGTCGTGCTGCAGGACTTCGCGCTTTCCGACGGGCGGGTGCTCAAGGGCGGCGAGAGCCTGGTGAGCGTCAGGCAGCTCGGCATTTCGGCGCGCTGGAGCCGCGACGTGCTGGTCATCGACCGGCTCGAACTGCTGCCGGGCGACGTCGCGGGCCAGTTGTCGGTTCACGGCCGCGTGTCGCCCCACGGGCAGACGCTGCGTGGCGTGCTCGAGGCCCAGTGGAAAGACGTCGTCGTCCCCGAAGAACTCGCCGGCCGTGTGCTCGCCAGTCATGGCGAGCTGCACTTCCGCGGCACGCCGCAGCGTTACTACCTGGCGAGCGAGCTGGCGGTGGGTCCGCCGGGCGATCTCACCGACGTGATGCTGCAACTCGACGGCACGGACCGGCACGCGACGTTGCGCAACCTGATCCTGAAGCAGCGCGCCGGCCGGCTGGCGCTGCAGGGCCTGGTCGACTTCGCGCCGGAGCTGGGCTGGAACCTGCACGCACGCGCGGATCAGTTCAACCCGGGCGTTCTGCTCGCGGGCTGGGACGGCCGGCTCGACATCGATCTCCTCACCACCGGCCTGATGGCCGAAGCGGGGCCGCGTGGCACGCTCGACCTGCGAGCACTTTCGGGAAACCTGCGCGGACGACCGGTCCGCGGCCAGGGCAACATCGACTTCGCGGCGCCGGCGAAGCTGGCGGGCGATCTGGCGCTCAGTTCCGGACGCAGCCGCGTGTCGGTGAAGGGCACGAGCGGCGAGGGTCAGCGCATCCACGCGACCGTGGACCTGGGCGTGGAGTCGCTCAACGACTGGTTGCCGGACACCACGGGTAGTTTGACCGGCCGGTTCCTGGTGCGCGGCGTCTGGCCGAAGCTCACCATCGATGGCTCCGCCGACGGCAGGGCGCTGGGATTCACGCCGAAGGATGCCGGCGAAGGCGAGGGCCCGCACGTGGCGCGCGTGCACGTGCAGGCAAACGTCGCATCGCCGCTCGATCCGGAGGGCAAAGTCGAAATCGACGCGCAGGGAATCCGCGCCAGTGGCGTTTCCTTCGAGTCGGTGCGCCTGACGGGATCCGGCAACCAGGCCAGGCACCGCGTGACGCTCGACGCCCGTGGCGATCCGCTCGATGTCGAGCTCACGGCCGCGGGCGGCATCACGAAGACGGGCTGGAGCGGCGAGCTGTCGCAGCTCGCGCTCGAGACGCCGGACTTTCCGCGCCTCACCCTGCGCGACCCGGCGCGCGTGGTCTACGACGCGGGCGCCTTCAGCATTTCGCAGAGCTGCCTGGTCGACACGGACAGCTCGCTGTGCCTCGCAGGCAAGGGCAACGTCAACACCGGCGCGCTCGACGCCAGCTACTCATTTGAAAAGGTGCCGCTGTCGCTGGCCAATGCGCTGGCGCCGGAGGCCTTGCCCGGCCAGCTGCGTGGCGAAGCGCGCGGCGCGGGCCAGATCCGTCGCGCGGAAGACGGTCAATGGTTCGGCGATGCGCGGATCGATTCGCCATCCGCGCACCTCGCGCTGGAAGAGCCGGACGACCCCCCGGCGGGTGAGCAGAACTTCCTGCTCTACGAGAATCTCGCCATCCAGGCCAGGCTCGAAGGCACGCGCGCCGAGGTCAGCCTGAACGCCGCGCTGGATCATGGTGGAAAGCTGGCGGGGAATGTCGCGCTCAGCGAGCTCACCGCCGAAGCACCGGGACTGCGCGGCGAAGTCACGGCCACGATGCCGACGCTGGCGCCATTCGCCGCGTTCGTGCCGACGGTTGCCAATCTCGATGGGGCCGTCGATGCCCGCCTGCAGCTCGGCGGCACGGTGGCCGCACCCGAGATCACGGGCAATGCCACGGCCTCGAAACTGCAGGCCGACCTGGGCGCGCTCGGCATCGAGCTGCGCGAGGGCGAGGCGCGCGCCGAGGCGCTGCGCGACGGCGGATTCAGGCTCGACGGCGGCGTGCGCTCCGGCAAGGGACAGGTGCAGTTCCAGGGTTCCATGAGCGCGCGTGGCGCGCTCGACGTGCGCATCGACGGCAAGAATTTCCAGGCCGCGGACATTCCCGCGGCGAACGTCGTGATCTCGCCGGATCTCGCGCTGACCGGCGATCCCAAGGGCTACCTGCTCAAGGGCGATGTCACCATCCCGAGCGCCACCGTGAACCTGCAGAAGATGCCCAAGGAGCAGCCGCCGGGGATCTCACCCGACGTCGTGGTGGTGCGCGACGGCCAGGTGGTCGAGAGCACGGCCGAGGCGTCGTCCTTGCCGCTGACCGCCGAGATCAACGTCAAGCTCGGCGAAAAGATCTCGATCACCGGCTACGGGCTCGATGCCACGGTCGGCGGCCAGCTGCTGGTGCGCGAGGAGCCGGGCTCGCCGACCACCGGCTCGGGACAGTTGAGCGTCGCCGGCAAGTACAAGGCCTACGGCCAGGACCTCACGATCAAGGACGGGCGGTTGCTGTTCGCCGGCACGCCGCTCGACAACCCGCGCCTGTCGATCACGGCCATGCGCGAGATCAACGACGATCTGTCCACCGGGCTGCGCATCGCGGGCTCGGCGCAGCGGCCCGTGGTCACCGTGATTTCCGATCCGAACGTCGGCGAGGCCGATGCGCTCTCGTACCTGGTGACCGGACGGTCGCTGAGCGAAGTCGGTACCGCGAGCAGCAGCTCGCAGGACAGGCTGGCCTCGGCCACGCAATCACTCGAGGGCGCGGCCGGCGGCCTCGTGGCCAAGCGCATCGGCAAGCGGCTCGGACTCGACGAAGCTGGCGTCGAGGAGAACGAGATGATCGGTGGCTCGGCGCTGACCGTCGGTGAATATCTCTCGCCGCGGCTGTACCTGAGCTACGGCGTCGGCCTGTTCCAGCCGGGCGAGGTCATCGCGCTGCGCTACAAGGTGTCGAACGACGTGGGTGTCAGAATCCAGCGCGGTACCGAGGAGACGCGCGCCGGCATCGAGTACCGTATCGAGCGGTGAGGCTACTTGTCGGCCATCTCGCGGATCATCGCCTTGGTCAACGCCTGCTGCGCCTTCCAGTAGCCGGCCCATGGATCCTTGCGCAGCTTCGCCACGCGATCCGGCACGTTGTGGATGTTGAAATGCGTGCCGCGGATGTCCGCGTCGAGCTCGTCCCAGGCGACGGGCGTCGACACGCCCACGCCCGGTCGCCAGCGCGGCGAGTAGGCGGCCACGGCGCTGGCACCGAAGCCGTTGCGCAGGTAGTCGACGAAGATCTTCTGCTTGCGGTTGCGCTCGCCGGTCTTGGACGTGAATTTCGTGGGCGCAATGCGTTCCATGAAACGCGTGATGCTGAAGGCGAAGTCCTTGGCCGTGTCCCAGTCGGGCAGCGGTCGCGTCAGCGGCACGACCACGTGCAGGCCCTTGCCGCCCGTGGTTTTCACCCAGCTTTCCAGGCCGAGATCCTGCAACAGCTTGCGGATGGCGAGCGCCGCCTCGCGCAGCGGGGCATAGGGCAGGTCGGCGCCGGGATCCAGATCCAGGGTGAGGCGGTCGGCGAGTGTGGGCTTCGGCATCACCGCGCCCCAGCTGTGCAGCTCGACCGCACCCACCTGCGCGAGGTGCAGCAGCCCCTCGGGCTTGTCGCAGATCACGTAGTCCGGATCCTTGTCCGCGTTCGGGATCTTCACGACGCGCAAGCCGCCGCCGCTGTGCTCGAGGAAGTGCTTCTGGAAGAAGGGCCGCGAGCCGTGCGTGTTGCGCAGGATGGCGAGCGGACGGTTCAGGTAGTGAGGCATGGCGGCATCCGCCACGGCGGCGAAGTACTCCGCGAGCTCGAGCTTGGTGATGCCGTCGTGCGGGAACAGCACGCGGTCCGGATGCGTGAGGCGTACCGGGCCCACCTGCGCGGCATCGTCG
>DASTHJ010000157.1:0-4177 GCA_035718265.1 Steroidobacteraceae bacterium
TCGCCGCCGTCGTCGAGGATCATGTTCGCGTACTGGTTGTCGGGCCACTCGAAGATCTTGTGGGTGTACTCCCAGTAGTCCTTGAGCGTCTCGCCCTTGACGGCGAACACCGGCGTGCCGCGCACGGCGATCGCCGCGGCCGCGTGGTCCTGCGTCGAGAAGATGTTGCACGACGCCCAGCGCACCTGTGCGCCCAGCGCCTGCAGCGTCTCGATGAGCACCGCGGTCTGGATGGTCATGTGCAGGGAACCGGCGATGCGCGCGCCCTTCAACGGCTGGCTCTTCGCGTATTCCTCGCGGATCGCCATGAGGCCCGGCATCTCGGTCTCGGCGATGTTGAGTTCCTTGCGACCCCACTCGGCGAGCGAGGCGTCGGCAATCACGTAGTCCTTGCCCGTTCCGGGCTTCACAACAGCATTCATGTGTACCTCTCTAGTTCCGTCCAGTTAGAGAGCGCCGTTGTCATTGGAACCATCCGGCCGAGCCTCGCGTCCATCGACGCTGCAGCGCTCCTCGGCCAGAGGAATCGATCCGTTCACTCGAGATTGCACCCGAACGACAAGCGGTTGCCGTCCGGGTCGCAGATCACGAATCCCCGCATCCCGCAGAACTGGTCCGCCGGCTCGCTGTCCGGCGCCGCTCCACGGGCGCGGATTTTACCGAAATACCCGTCCACTTCGTCACCGGAATGGCGGTGATTGCAGGCACGTCACGCGGTCTTGCGAACTCCCGCGTCTGCCGCCAGCGCGGCGGCCTTGTCGGTCTTCTCCCAGGTGAACTCCGGTTCGTTGCGGCCGAAGTGGCCGTACGAAGCGGTCTTCTCGTAGATGGGACGCAGCAGGTCGAGCATCTGCACGATGCCTTTCGGGCGCAGGTCGAAGTGCTCGCGCACCAGCGCCTCGAGCCGTTCATCCGCAACCTTGCCGGTGCCGAAGGTCGTGACCATGACCGAAGTCGGCTGCGCGACGCCGATCGCATAGGAGACCTGCACCTGGCACTTGCCGGCGAGGCCCGCGGCCACGATGTTCTTGGCGACGTAACGCGCGGCATACGCCGCCGAGCGGTCGACTTTCGACGGGTCCTTGCCCGAGAACGCACCGCCGCCGTGCGGTGCGGCACCGCCGTAGGTGTCGACGATGATCTTGCGACCGGTGAGGCCGCAGTCACCCTGCGGTCCGCCGACGACGAACCGTCCGGTCGGGTTCACGAGGTACTTGATGTTCCTGGAAAGCGTCTGGCCGGCGAGCACCGGCTTGATGATCTCCTCGATCACGGCCTGCTCGAGCTGCTTGTGTTCGATGTCGGGATGGTGCTGGGTGGACAGCACCACGGTGTCGATCTCCGCCGGCTTGCCGTCGACGTACTTCACCGTGACCTGGCTCTTGGCGTCCGGCCGCAGCCAGTTGAGCTTGCCGCTCTTGCGCAGCTGCGCCTGCTTCTCCACGAGCCGATGCGAGAGGTAGATGGGCAGCGGCATGAGGCCCTCGGTCTCGGTGCAGGCATAACCGAACATCAGGCCCTGGTCGCCGGCGCCCTGCTCCAGGTTCAGGCCCTTGCCCTCGTCCACGCCCTGCGCGATGTCGGGCGACTGCTTGTCATAGGCCACCAGCACGGCGCAACCCTTGTAGTCGATGCCGTAATCGGTGTTGTCGTAGCCGATCTTCCGGATCGTGTTGCGGGCGATCTGCTGGAAGTCCACCACCGCGTTGGTGGTGATCTCGCCGGCCATGACGACCAGTCCCGTGTTGCAGAGCGTCTCGGCAGCCACGCGCGAATGCTTGTCCTGCGCCAGGATGGCGTCGAGCACGGCATCGGAAATCTGGTCCGACACCTTGTCCGGGTGACCCTCGGAGACCGACTCGGAGGTGAATAGATAGCTGCTGGTAGACATACGATCCTCGATTCCAGGAATTGTTTGCGCCGCGTCCTCAGCTCGCGATGCGTAGTGGCTCGCCGAAGGCGGCGGCGTAGGCCGCCGCGAACTCCGCCTTCGTGAAACTGTGATTCTGCGTGCCGCGCACGGCGATCTTGAACGCGCCCATCAACGATGCGATGCGCCCGGTGGTGTCCCAGTCGAGACCGCGCAGGATGCCGTGGATCAGCCCCGCGCGGTACGCGTCACCGCAGCCCGTCGGGTCGACGACCTCGCGCGCCCTGGCGCACGGGATGTGGTGCACCTTGCCATTCGCGTGAATGACCGAGCCCTCGCCGCCGCGCGTGATGATGAGCGCCTTGACGTGCTTCAGGCAGTCGGCCTCGGACCAGCCCGTGCGCTCCTTCAGCAGGTGCCACTCGTAGTCGTTCACGGCCAGCCAGTCCGCTATGGCGATGAATCGCCTGAAGTCCTCGCCTTCGAACAGCGGCATGGCCTGCCCCGGATCGAAGATGAACGGGATGCCGGCGGCCTTGAACTGCCCGGCGTGCTCGAGCATGCCCTGGCGGCTGTCCGGCGCCACCACGCCGATGGAAATCCCGTCGTTCGCGGGAACCTTGATCTTCCACGAGTGGTTCATCGCGCCGGGATGAAACGCCGTGATCTGGTTGTCGTCGAGGTCCGTGGTGATGAAGGCCTGCGCGCAGTGCTCTTCAGGGATGGTCACCAGGTACTTCTCGGACAACCCGACCTTCTTCATCCATTCATGGTACGGGGCGAAGTCCGAGCCGATGCCGCCCATCGGGTAGCCGACATCACCGAGCAGCTTCAGGTTGTAGGCGATGTTGCCGGCGCACCCGCCGAATTCGCGCCGCAGCTGCGGGACCAGGAAGGCGACGTTCAGCATGTGCAGCTTGTCGGGAAGGATGTGGTTCCGGAAGCGATCCGGAAACACCATGATCGTGTCGTACGCAACGGATCCGCAGATGAGCGCGCTCTTCTCTTCCTTGCCAGCCATGCCCTGCTCAAGTCTTGATGGAAAACCCCCTTTCAGCCGAATCCAGCTCAAAGGAGCCCGCGATGACGGCACGCAACCAGCGTGCTGTCTCCAAAACGCCGCCAAAGGCGAAGAAATGGGGCGCAAAGATACGCGAATCGCCGCTGGCTTGCTTGGCCCTGAAGACCCCGACCACCATTTCATCCGATCTGGTTACAAGATGCGGTAACCGCCCGAGAGATAAAGCATTTCCGGCGACTGCGCGCAGCGATGCGCCGACCCCGCAATGGGCGGCATACCGTAGCAGCTTGCTGAACGGGGTGGGGCCCGCGACCCCGGCGTGGATCGGCAAATCGATCCCTCTCGCCCGCATCTGCGCCTCGAAACCCCCGAGGGTGCGGGCATCGAAGCCGAACTGGGTGGCAATGTGCATCGTCAAGCCGGCTTGCTGCGCGATCTCCTGCTTGCGCGCCAGCGCCTGCCAGAGCACGTCCTCCGCCACCACCGGGTGGCCTTCGGGATGGCCGGCGACACCAACACGACGGATGCCGGCATCCTGCACCACACCGCTTTCGAGCAATTCCACCGTGCTCGAAAAGGCGGCGTCTGGAATTGCCACATCACCGGCCACTACCAGCACTTGCTGCACGCCGCCCGCGGCCAGCGCGCGCAGGCGCCCGCGCAGGCGCCCCGCATCGGCGACCCGCCGGGCGATCACGTGCGGTGACGCCGCAAGTCCCAGCTCCTGGAGGCGCAGCGCCACCCGAACCACGTCGTCCGGCGAGGTCTTCGGCGTGTTCGCCACGTACACCGGAAATCCCTTCGGCAGGATGCGCGCCATTTCATCCAGCAGCTTTTCGTCGTGCACGGTCACTTCGGTGGAGCCCGCGGCGACGAATCTGCTCAGCTGCTCCCGGAGACTGGTCGCGTCCGCCGCTTCGATCACTGCATTCACCGTCATCCTTTTCAGCCGCGTCGCGGCTCGTGCGTCGACGGCGTGCAACTTAGCGGGCTGCGCGCGCGCGCAGAAATTGCTTGTTCGGATGTGAGCTATTCGGTGCAGGAGCGCATCGATCGTGAACGAAAACTCGATGACCAGCGAAGACGGACCGTCTTCGATCTCGTTACGATCACGCCGGGGGCTGCAGTCCATGTCACAGGTCAGCACGGCTACCGGTATCGAACCTGCTCAGGCGTCGGCGAACGAGCCGTGGCCCAGCCCCGCGCGTGCCTGGTACGCGGTGGCCATCTTCGGCGCCACGGTGTTCACGCTGTTCGGCAACCAGTTCGTCGTCGCGCTGATGCTG
>DASTHJ010000158.1:0-4067 GCA_035718265.1 Steroidobacteraceae bacterium
GCGGAAATCGACCGGCGCCTGGGTGGTGCCGGGCACCAATTCCCGTAACTCAGGAAAATCCGGGAAATGGGGACATTCCTGATTTGCTAGCAAACGGGGACGCACCTGAAGCAGGTACGTCCCCGTTTGTGCGCGCAGCGCGCAAATCAGGAATGTCCCCATTTCCCGGATTTTCCTGAATTACGGGAATTGGTGCCCGGCACCGCCCCGCTCGATTACGCCTCTTCGCAGTAGAAGCGGATCGTCAGCGGTGAATCGCGCTCCGGCACCCGGCCGAGGCCGATCAGCCCCTCGCCCTTGATCTGCACGCTGTCACGGCGCACGAACAGCTCCTCGCCGCCCTCGGCCTGGACGAACGTGCCGTTGGTGCTCTGGTCGATCAGCACGAACTTGTTGCGGTTGATCTCGATGCGCGCGTGCAGGCGCGAAATCAGGTTGCCGCGGATCACGAGGTCGTTGTCGTCGGCGCGCCCGATGGCGACATTCGGCCGCTGCTCGGTGAGCATCACCTCGCCGCCGTCGAACGTCAGCCGCAGTCGCATGGCGCGCCGGCGCCCCTCGTGCGCCGAGATCGCGACCGAAGGCAGCATGCTGGTGATGTCCTCGGTCTGCCACAGCACTTCGTACAGCGTGACCTCGGCACCCTGCCCCTTGAGCGTCGCGACGTCGATCTGGCGTACCGCCGACTGCCAGTCGGGCGACAGCTGCGCGACCATGGCCTCGGTGGTGATGATCTGGCCCGCCTTGGCCTGGCTGGTCATGCGGTTCGCGGTGTGCACCGTGGAGCCGAACACGTCGCGGTTCTCGACCACCACCGGACCGCAATGGCAGCCGATGCGGATCGCGACATGGTGACCCTCGGCGGTCAGCTCCGGATTCCCGGTGATCGACTTCTGCATCTTCGCGGCAGCATTCAGCGCGTCGTTGGCCACGGAGAACGTCGACATGACCTCGTCGCCCATGGTCTTGATGACCGTGCCGTGATGCTCCTCGGTGGCCTGCTTCATGATGTCGATGCAGATTGCGACCACTTCCCGCGCACGCTGGTCGCCGAGCTCCTCATAGAGCCGCGTCGAGCCGACCACGTCGGCAAACACGATGGCGAGTTCGATGTCTTTGGCCATAGGAAACGAGTCGAAGAAACGCTGGGGATTATACGCATATGCCCTAGAATGGCAGCCAATTCCCCCGGTCAACCCCAGCGGCCCTCATGCGCATGTTGAAACCCCTGTCTTTTGCGGGCGCCCTGCTCGCAGTCCTGCCGATGACCCACGCAGCCGACCAATCCCAAACTTTCAGCAAGGCCGATCTCGCCGCGGCAAACACGCTGCGCGAGCGCGCGCTCGCCGATTCCACCGCATGGCGACTGGTCGAATCGCTGACCACCGAAGTGGGACCGCGATCGGCCGGCTCGCCCGGCGATGCGCGGGCCGTCGCCTGGGGCGAGCGCGAAATGCGCGCGCTCGGGTTCGCGAACGTACGCACCATGGACGTCACGGTGCCGCACTGGGTGCGCGGTGAAGCACAGTTCTCCGTGCTCGCCCCGTGGCCGCAGTCCATGCCGGTGCTGGCCCTGGGCGGCAGCGTCGGCACCGGCGCCGAGGGCGTCGAAGCCGAGGCCGTGATGGTGCGCGACATCGACGCCTTGAATGCACTTCCGGCCGGCGCGGTGCAGGGCAAGATCGTGTACTTCGGCAACCGCATGGAGCGGACCCGGGATGGCAGCGGTTATGGACGCGCCGTGGTCGTGCGGGCCAATGGTCCGGCGTTGGCCGGCGCGCTCGGCGCCGTCGGCGTCGTGATGCGCTCGGTCAGCACCGGCGAGGATCGCTTTCCGCACACCGGCGCCACGCGCTACCAGCCCGACGCGCCGCGCATCCCCGCGTTCGCGCTCGCCAATCCGGATGCGGATGCACTCGAACGGCAGTTCGCGAGCGGCCAGCCCGTGCGGCTGCGCATGTGGAGCACATCGCGCGACCTGCCGCCGGCGCAGTCCGCCAACGTGATCGGCGAGATCCCCGGCGGCGACAAGGCCGGCGAGATCGTCATCCTCGGTGCGCACCTGGATTCCTGGGATCCCGGCGTCGGCGCGATCGACGACGCCGCGGGCGTGGCCATCATCATGGGCGCGGCGAAGCTCATCGGCGGCCTCGACGGCAAGCCGCGGCGCACCATCCGCGTGGTGCTGTTCGCCAACGAGGAGTTCGGCACTTCCGGTTCGAAGGCCTACCTGGCGAAGTACCAGGCGGAGGCGGCGCAACACGCCGTCGGCTTCGAGGCGGATTTCGGTGCCGGACCGGTGTGGCGCCTATCTAGCCGCGTGAATCCCGCACAGCTGCCGGTGGTCGAGCAGATCTTCCGCGCGCTCGCGCCGCTCAAGCTCGCGCGCGGCGGCAACCAGACCGGCGGCGGCGCCGATCTCGAGGGCCTGGCCAAGCTCGGCATGCCGCTGCTCTCGCCGGACCTGGATGGCACGCTGTATTTCGACGTGCACCACACCGCCAACGACACCCTGTTGAAGGTGGATCCAAAGGCGCTGAGCCAGTCGGTGGCCGCGTACGCGGTCAGCGCATGGATGGCGGCGCAGTATCCGGGCACCTGGGAACGCGTAACCGAAGTCAAGCCGCCGCGGCGTTGAGCTTTTCGCAGGCTTCGCCCGCGGCCAGCAACAAGTCCGGCGACGCATCCGCAACGCGCGCGCCTTCAGAGAGGCGGCGCCGGAATTCCTTCGCGCCCGGCATGCCGGCGTACAGGCCCAGCATGTGGCGCGCGATCCAGGCGAGCCGTTCGCCGCGCGCCGTCTCGCGCCGCGCGTATCGGGTCATGCGCTCCAGCAGCGCCATGCGCGACGGCAATTCGCCGCCGAGCGCTTTCGAGACCTCCGCGAGCAGCATCGGGCGGTGATAGGCCTCGCGGCCGAGCATCGCGCCATCGGCCCACTGCAATTCCTTCACGACCTGGTCGCGCGTGCGCAGGCCGCCGTTCAGCACTACCGGCAGCGGCGCGATGCGCTGTCGCAGGTCCTGCACCACGTCGTAGCGCAGCGGCGGAATCTCGCGGTTGTCCGCCGGCGACCAGGCGCCGAGCACCGCCTTGCGCGCGTGCACGATCACGGCGTCGCAGCCGGCCGCGACGATGCCGTCGACGAATTCCTCGAGCGCCGCGCGCTCCGCCTCGGCAAACCTCGCCGCCGCCGCGCGCGCCGACTCGCGGCGCGACTCACCCGCGCCGCCGAACTCGTGCGCGTCCACCACGCCGATGCGCAATTTCACGGTGACCGGGATCTGCACCGCATCGCGCATGGCATGCACACATTCGGCCACGAGCCTCGGCTTCAGCATCAGGCAGGCGCCGAAGGCGCCCGAGTGCACGCGATCGCTGGGGCAGCCGCAGTTGAGATTGATCTCGTCGTAGCCCATGGCCGCGCCGATGCGCGCCGACTCGGCCAGCGCCGCGGGCTCGCTGCCACCGAGCTGCAAGGCCACCGGGTGCTCCTCCGGATCGAAGCGCAGCAGCTTCTCCCGGTCGCCGCGCAGCACGGCGCCGGTGGTGATCATTTCCGTATATAAAAGAGTGTCGGGCGCGAAGCCGCGCAGGAAGAAGCGGCAGTGGCGGTCGGTCCAGTCCATCATGGGGGCGACGCTGATGCGGCGGTCGAGAGTTGGGCTGCTTTTCTCGACGGAAATGCCTTGTTTTGTAGCGTTTTCCACTTGCGACGTTTCTGCGGGATTCCTGCGGATTCCGGGGAGTTTACTGGTTGCTGAGGAGACGTATAGGAGACAAGAATGGTTTCGAAGGTTCTTGTCTCCTCAAAAAAGCACCATGCCGACGATCAAAGCACGCAAACAGGCGAACGGTTCAACGCGCTACACGGCGATTGTCCGCATCCGCCGCGGCACGACTGTGCTGCATCGGGAGAGCCGGACCTTTACGCATCGGACGGCAGCGCTGAGTTGGGCGAAGCATCGGGAAGTCGCCCTCGAGAATCCGGGCGAGCTGGCCCGGATGCGTCTCAGCACACCGACGCTCGCGGAGTTGATCCGGTGGTATTGCGAGACATTTGAGAC
>DASTHJ010000159.1:0-6575 GCA_035718265.1 Steroidobacteraceae bacterium
GTGCTGATCCTCTTCCCCGATCCCTGGCACAAGAAGCGGCATCACAAGCGGCGGCTGATCCAACCACCATTCGTCGAGCTGCTGGCATCGCGGCTGGCGCCGGACGGCGTGCTGCGCCTGGCCACGGACTGGGAGGACTACGCCTGGCAGATGCTGGACGTGCTCCGCGGTGCGCAGTCGTTTGCCAACCTCTCGCCCACTGGCGACTGGATGCCGCGACCGGAAGAGCGCGCGCCGACGCGCTTCGAGAAGCGCGGCGCCCGGCTGGGACATGGCGTGTGGGACCTTGCTTTCCGGCGCCTTTGAGGCGCAGTGGGGACTGACGACTTATCTGACGCAGAGCAGTTCGGCGTGCTGCTGTTCTACGGCTTCGGTCTCGGCCTGCTCGGCAAGCTCGGGGTCGCCACCTGCGTGACGCTCGCGATGGCGTTCTTCATCGTGCAGATCGCGATCTCCTCCTGGTGGCTGCGCCACTTCGCCATGGGCCCGGTCGAATGGCTGTGGCGCTCACTGACATATTTGAAGCTCCAGCCGCTGGCGCGACCGGCCCTGCCCGCCACGTAGCCGCGCGGCCTGCCCCGCGCCCCGGCTCCTAGGAACCGACGCCGAAGCTGGCCCGCAATCCGTCCACGACGAATTGCACGGCCAGCGCGCCCAGCACCACGCCGAACAGCCGGTTCGCGACGTTCGTGCCGGTCACGCCGATGACCCGCATCAGCGGCGCGGCCACCCACATGGCGAGCAAACAACAGGCCAGCACCAGTAGCGCGCACGCGAACATCACCAGGAACTGGATCGGGTGCCCGGTGACCTGGATTGGCCCGAACCAGAGCAGCATCGTCGTCAACGCACCAGGGCCGGCCATGAACGGGAAGGCCAGCGGGAAAACCGAAATGTCGGCGCGCCGCTTGCTCTCCACTTTTTCATCGCTCGAGGGACGCGTGCCCGATTCGCGTGCGAACACCATCTCGAGCGCGATGAGGAAAAGCAACAGGCCGCCGAAGATCCTGAACGAGTCGATGGCGATGCCCATCGCCGAGAGGAATGCGGCTCCTGCCAGCGCAAAAAGTAGAAGTATTCCGCTTGCAACCAGCACGGACTTCAGGGCCATCTTGTGTTTGTAGGCCGCGCTCGCACCTTCGGTGAGTCCGGAGAACACCGGGATCAGCGAGATCGGTTCGACGACCACGAAGAACACGATGAAAAATTTGACGGCTTGTTCCAGCATGATGCTTTGCGGGAGAAATTCGTTCTTGTGCTCGCCGATTTTCAGGAGCAACATGATTTCGTGATCAGCATAGCAGCATCACGATCCGGAGGGATTCGATGAAACCCACCATCGGCAACTGGTACCGCATCCAGGGCAGCGAATCTTTCGAAGTCGTCGCCTACGACGAGGACGACGGCACCATCGAGTTGCAGTACTTCGACGGCACGGTCGAAGAGATGGACATCGAAGACTGGCAGGCCGAACAGGAGGCCGGCACCCTCGAGGAGGTCGAGCCGCCCGAGGACTGGACCGGCTCGGTGGACGTGGATCCCGAAGAGGACGACCTGCGAGGCGCGCTCGGCTACGGCGACGACGACGACCGCCGCCAGAGCACCAACAAGCTCGAGGGGCTCGACCTGTTCGAGTAGTTAGTCCGACCGTCAGGTCGTATTGGCCAGCGCCACCGGGTCGACCCCGGCGGCCAGCAGCACGTATTCCCCCACCACTTCGACCGGCACCGGCCTCAGCGACTGGCCCGGGCACGGCCCGGCGATGCACTGGCCCTGGTCGAGCGTGAACAGCGCACCGTGCGAGGAACACAGGATCAGGTTGCGATCCGGCGTCAGGAAGCGGTCCGGCCGAAGGTTGAGCGGATGACCGGCGTGCGGGCAGGTGTTGACGTAGGCGGCCACGCCGCTCGCGGTCCGCACGATGAAGCCGCGCAGCGGCCAGTCGCCCTCGCCCACCGTGAAGCCGCGGCTGCCCGTGGCTTCCAGCCCGGCGAGCGAGCAGAGCACGCGGGTGACGTCAATTTCGCGCGGCGGCGATGTCACGGCGCGACAGCCAGTACAGCAGCATCAGTCCGGGGACGCTCAGGCTGGCGGTGTACAGGAAGAAGTCGCCGTAGCCGAGTGCGTCGACCATGAAGCCTGAGGTGCCCATCAGCAGCTTGCCCGGCAGCGCGTACAGCGAAGACAGCACCGCGTACTGTGTCGCCGTGTACCTGGCGCTCGTCAGGCTGGACATGAAGGCGATCAGCGAAGTGCCGTGCACGCCCAGCGCCAGGTTGTCGAAACCGACGATGAAGGAAAGACCGACGTTCGTGGCCGGGCCGCGCGCATCGAAGTGGCTGGGCCAGAAGTCGAGCAGTCCGCCCTGGGCGCATTCCAGCGGCACGTGACAGGCATACGTGCCGTAGGTCGCATAGAAGACATTCGACAGGATGACGAGCACGCTGCCGAGCACCAGGCCGCGCATCGTGCCGATCTTGGCGACGATCGCGCCACCGGCCACCGCGCCGATCAGCGTCGACGGCCAGCCGAAGAACTTGGCGACCACGCCGACTTCGGTCACGGAGAAACCCATGTCGAGGTAGAACGGGTTCGCCATCGTGCCCGATACGTAGTCCGTCAGGCGATACGTGCTGATGAACGCGAAGATCAGCAGCCCGAGCCTCAGGCCATATCGCCCGAAGAAGTCCACCACCGCGCCGATGGCCGTCCCGAGGATCGATGGCACCGCGGGCCGCGAGCCGGCCGGCAGGTGCGCGCGGCTCGCCACCCAGTCGAGCACCTTGCGTTCGTGCGGGTTCTCCTCCGCGGGTTTCGGCGGCTCGCGGATCAGCAGCGTGGTCACGATGCCGATGCTCACCAGCGCCGCCATCGTCAGGTAGCTCACGCGGAATCCGGACTGGCCGGCGATGATCAGCGCACCGGCCGATGCCACCATGAGCGCCGTGCGGTAACCGATCTGGTACGCGGCCGCCATGGCGCCCTGCTTGTCCACCGAGGTCGATTCGATGCGCCACGCATCGACCGCGATGTCCTGCGTGGCGGCGAAGAACGCCACGCCGAGCGCGAACACCGCGACCCGCCCGATGCTCTCGGACGGGTCGCTCAGCGCCACGTTGGCCAGGCACAGCATGATGCCGAGCTGCGCCAGCAGCATCCACGCGCGCCGCCGCCCTAACAACCTGTCCAGCACCGGCAGCGCCGCCCGGTCCACGAACGGCGCCCACACCCACTTGAACGAGTACATGAGGCCGACCCACGCCAGCATGCCGATGGTGGCGCGCTCGATGTGCTCGGTGCGCAGCCAGGCCGACAGGGTCGAGAACACCAGGTAGAACGGCAGGCCGGCGGAAAAGCCGAGGAACAGCATGGAGAGCACCGGGCGCTCCATGTACACCGCGAGCGCCTGGCCCCAGCTGCGCTTCACGGGTGCTTCAGCGCCCATGGCCTTCCGATCGACTGCGGCGGTTCGGCGTTATCATGCGCACCCGCATCATACCGAGAGCCCGCACGTGCAGGAGTACCAAAGAACCTTCATCGATCTGGCCATGTCGCGGCAGGCTTTGCGTTTCGGTTCCTTCAAGCTGAAATCCGGTCGCGAGAGCCCGTACTTCTTCAACGCGGGATTGTTCAACGACGGCGAAGCCATCGCCGTGCTCGGCCAATGCTATGCGACCGCGCTGGTACGCTCCGGTCTCGAGTTCGACATGCTGTTCGGCCCGGCCTACAAGGGCATCCCGCTGGCGACCACCACGGCGGTCGCGCTCGCCGAGCATCACCAGCGCAACGTGCCCTGGGCGTTCAATCGCAAGGAAGCCAAGGATCACGGTGAAGGCGGCAACATCGTCGGCAGCCCGCTCAAGGGCCGCGTGGTCATCGTCGACGACGTGATCACGGCCGGCACCGCGATCCGCGAATCGGTCGAGATCATCCGCGCGGCCGGGGCGACGCCCGCCGGCGTCGCGCTCGCGCTGGACCGCCAGGAGCGCGGCCAGGGTAGCCAGTCGGCCGTCCAGGAGGTGTCGGCGCAGTTCGGATTGCGCTGCGTCAGCATCCTGACCCTGGCCGACCTGATCGACTCGTTCAGCGGCGATGCGGGTGATCCAGTTCGCATTTCTCGCGAACAGGTCGCCGCATTGCGGGCCTATCAGCAGACTTGGGGCATCGCCGCCGTATCCGTACGTGCGGGCGCTGGGGCAAAATAGCGCGCATGCGCATAGCCACCCCTTTCCTGGCAACGTTGCTCGGCGGCCTGCTGGTTGCCTCCGGCGCGTACGCCGAGAAGAGGGCCAGCAGGAGCGCCCCTGAAAAGCCCACCTACAAGTGGGTGGACGAAAAAGGCGTCGTCCACTACGGCGACCACGTGCCGGCCGAATACTCGCAGCGCGAGCAGCGCCTGCTGAATTCCCAGGGCGTGGAAGTGCAGAAGCGCCAGGCCGAGATGTCACCGGCCGAAGCGGCGGCCTATGCCGAGAAGCAGAAGAAGGAAGCGCTGCAGCGGCAGCACGACATGTTCCTGCTGTCTACCTACCCGTCGGTGAAGGAGATCGAGAATGTGCGCGACCAGCGCATGGACCAGATCAACGGGCAGATCTCGGCGGCCGAGGCCTACATCGCGAGCCTGACGACGCGCGTCGACGGGCTCAAGCAGCGCTCGATGAACTTCGCTCCGTACAACTCCAGGCCGGGCGCGCGCCGCATGCCGGACGACCTGGCCGAGGAAATGGTGCGCGCGCTGAGCGAGCTGCGCACGCAGAACTCCGCGCTGGCCGCGCGCCGCAAGGACCTGCAACAGGTGGTCGACCAGTTCGACGCGGACATCCGCCGCTTCAAGGAACTGCGCGCGTCGGCGGCGGCGCGCCTCGACGAAGCGACCCGCAAGAAATAACGTCAGCTTCGGCCGGTGTGGCCGAATCCGCCGGCGCCGCGCGCGCTGGCCGCGAAATCCTCCACGACTTCCAGGCTCACCTGCACCACCGGCACGACGATCATCTGCGCGATGCGCTCGCCCGGCTGCACGACGAAGTCGCCGGCGCCGCGATTCCAGCAGGACACCATCAGCTGCCCCTGGTAATCGGAGTCGATCAGGCCCACCAGATTGCCGAGCACGATGCCGTGCTTGTGGCCGAGCCCGGAGCGCGGAAGGATGACCGCCGCGAGTCCGGGATCGTCGAGGTGGATGGCGAGTCCCGTCGGAATCAGCTCGGCCTTGCCGGGAGCGAGCGTCAGCGGCGCCTCGAGACAGGCGCGCAGGTCGAGTCCCGCGGATCCCGCCGTGGCGTACGCGGGCAGCGGAAACTCCTTGCCGATGCGTGCGTCGAGGATGCGCACCTTCAGGGCGCGCGGCGCGGCTTCCCGCGACACGGCGGGCGAAATCTGCGCGTTCATGACACGCTGGCCAGTCGTGGCTTGCCGCGCTCGGCGTAACGCTCGGCGATGAGCTGCATCAGGTCGCGCGCCAGCGCGACCTTGGGCGCCTGCGGCAGCGCGCGACTGCCGTCCCGCCACAACACCAGCAATGCGTTGTCATCCTTCTCGAACACCTTGTCGTGTCCGACTTCGTTGGCCGCGATCATGTCGAGATTCTTCTTCAGGAGTTTCTGCCGCGCGTATTGTTCCACGGAATCGGTCTCGGCCGCGAAGCCGACCACGAACGGCCGCGCGGCACGTGCCGCCACAGTCGCCAGGATGTCCACCGTGCGCTCCATCTTCAGATCCAGCGATTCCGAGGTCTTCTTGATCTTGCACTCCACGGGCGACGCCGGCCGGTAGTCGGCCACCGCGGCCGTGGCGATGAAGATGTCCACGCCGTCGATGTTCTGCATGACCGCGTTCAGCATGTCGGCCGCGCTCTCCACGTCGATGCGCTTGACGCCGGGAGGCGTCGCGAGATTCACCGGGCCGCTGACGATGGTCACGTCCGCGCCCAGCTCGCGCGCCGCGCTGGCCACGGCGAAGCCCATCTTTCCGGAGCTGCGGTTGCTGATGAAGCGCACCGGGTCGATGCGCTCGCGCGTCGGGCCGGCCGTGAGCAGCACGCGCTTGCCGGCGAGCGGCCCGCTCGGCGCGAGCGTGCCGGCGACGAAGCCCGCGAGCTGCACGGGTTCGAGCATGCGTCCGGCGCCCACTTCACCGCAGGCCTGGTCGCCTTCGCCCGGACCCCAGACGTGGATGCCGCGCGACTTCAGGGTCGCGACGTTGGCCTGCGTGGCGGCATTGCTCCACATCAGCCGGTTCATCGCCGGCGCGAGTGCGATCGGCCGGTCGGTGGCCAGGCACAAGGTGGTCAGCAGGTCGTCCGCCTGGCCGGTGGCCAGGCGCGCGATGAAGTCCGCGGTCGCCGGCGCGATGATCACGAAGTCGGCCCAGCGCGCCAGCTCGATGTGCGACATCGCCTTCTCGGCTTCCGGGTCCCACAGATCGCTGCGCACGTCGCGCCCCGACACGGCCTGGAAAGTCATCGGCGTGACGAACTCGCGCGCGCCGGCGGTGAGCACCACCTGTACTTCGGCGCCCTGCTCGCGCAGACGGCGCACGAGGTCCGGGCTCTTGTAGGCGGCGATGCCGCCCGTGAC